>JBJENT010000099.1:0-17085 GCA_051880335.1 Lachnospiraceae bacterium | reverse complement strand
TTCTGCAATACTATCTTCATTCTGCCACTTTCCTTTCCGGAATCCTCTATTTGTACCCATTATACATAGATGTCCTTATTTTTTCCAGTTATTATCACATAACATATTTTCGGCGACCTGATACATTCCACTATTGCGGTCACTTTTGTACTCTCTGCTCATAGTTTCTCCTTTCGATGGCGGAGTCCCCGAAAAGCAGAACCGGTTGTCTTTGCCATATCCTTATCCCTTCGGGTCTCCTGCCATAAATGTGATTTATCAACTGTTTTTTAGATTGCTGAGAGGTCTTTTAGTAAAAACAAAATCATATATATCGGTTTCAGTTTCAGTGTACCAATTTTTCCAACATCCTTTTGCGACAAAAGAAAACGTTCTCCCACTTGCTCTGAATACTTGATTCCAAAGTTATCAATCGATTTATGATTATTAGTTGCCGCAGATTTTACTTCTATCGGCACCACCTTATTCTTGGAAGTAACAAGGAAATCTATTTCATACGAATGTGTGCTTTCCTCTTTTCTCCAAGTGTGATAATACAAATCTCTTCCACTGGCCTTTATCGCTTGCGCCACTACATTTTCGTATAAATAGCCCAAATCTGCCGTTAATGTATCACTCAGCAATTTCTTATAAATGTCTTCTATGCCGTTTTGTGCATCATTAAAAAGCATAGTAGTAAAAAGCCCTATATCTGACAAATACAACTTAAAACAGTTCATATCCTTTGTCTGTGCTAATGAAACACTTGGATTTAACACATTGTAGCAAGGCAATACCAATCCAGACTCAATTAACTCAAAAAGACGTTCCTCGTCCTTTCTTGTTTTTTGCTTTCCGGTAGCTGCTGTAATCGCATAATGTTTCTTCTTTGCTGCAAGCTGGCAAGGAACTGATTTGTACATATCCGTTATTCTGCCTGATGCATCAATCTTTTTTAAATCATCATAATACAATTCAAGTATTTCACGTTTCACCTTATCCACAGACTCAAAACTATTTGTAGAAATATAACACTCTACTGCCTGTGGCATTCCTCCCACAGCCATATAGATACGAAAATCCCTCATAGCATTACGATTTGCAGCGTTACCAAGTTCCATATTGCTCTTATACGCCATATCAAGAACATTGGGATTCCCCCCTGTAGCCCACAAAAACTCTTCATAGTCCATCGGATATACATGAATCTTATGTTCCTCAGACGGAATCAATATATTCTTTACATTTTTTCTTATAGATATCAAAGAACCGGTTTCAATATAATCATATCTACCATCCTTCACGAGATGCTTGATTGCCTGTCTTGCCTTCGGAAACAACTGAATCTCGTCGAATATGACTACTGATTTTCTTTCATAAAGTTCTACTCCGGCTTCCATCTGCAATCTCAAAAAGAAACGGTCGAGTTTAGAAATGTCATCAAATATATCCATCATTTCCTTACTGGTATTTGAAAAATCAATCAGTATATAGGAGTCATATTCATTTCGAGCAAATTCCTCTGCAATGGTTGTCTTTCCCACACGTCTTGCACCTTCAAGCAAGCACGCGTATTTCCCATCCCATTCCTTTTTCCATGACAGTAATTCGTCATACACTTTTCTTTTAAACATCATTTTCACCTTCCATCTATTGATAATCTTATGATGCTGCTTTTTCTTCATTTTATCAGAAAATATAATTATTTCAATGCTGCGCAAAAAAAAAAATGTATTTATTTCAATGCTTCAGGTGATAAAAAGTATATTTATTTCAATGCTTTCAATGGTAAAAAGTATATTTTTTTCAATGCTTTGCGACAAAATTGTAGAAAAATGAAGCTGCCGCTTCACGAATTTTCATTCGTTAAAGCGACAGTTTCATCTCTATCATAATTATAATTGTTCTTCTGGAATAGTACCTCTCACTACATACTTGCCGAGCTGATACATTGCAAAAATACATTATTATGATGCATTCTCAGCCTGATATATTCTTACCCGAAACAGGGTTGCTACTGCAAGCAGAATCAAACTACCTGCGATTGCAAAAATCCGGTCTAAAGAGCATGAACCAAGCACTGCAAATATTATGAGAAATACAATGGATGCTATAGCAAAAAGCCAAATCTCTTTTCGTTTTCTGGAAATTACCACTGCAGCCAATCCAAGGATTGCCGCTATCAACATAAGCCAGTGCCAGAAACAGTGATTGGTACTTACTTTTATAAGTTTTCCGTTAGCACCCATCAACATACCGTTTTCAGAAATCATATCTGTAAGTACAGCCTTTCCATCTTCATATATGAGCTGATAGGTAGCATTTGGATCGCCTGTGATACTGATGGTACCATCTTCCAGACTTTCATTTGACAGAACGATCACATTTCCATCCTGGTCTACCATCATCAGATAGAAGTGTCTTCCATCTTTCCTCAGGTCTTCCGGAATATCCAATGTAATAGTTGCTGTTCCATCCGGATTGGTAATATTCCCAACATTCTTTGCCTGTACATATGGCCCAGGAATAATAGAAGAATCCAATTTCTGTATTTCTTCCAAAGCATCTTTCAGCTGTTTCTTTATCTCTGTCGGAACATCATCTGTAGGCTCAGCTGATAAGGTTTCCTGATTATCCGGTTCTGCTTCTTCCGGAGCTTCTGTATCCGGATTCGTATCATTGCCATTCTCATTACCCTGTGTAGAATTATCATTCTGTACAGTTTCACTGCCAGATGAATTTCCGTCGTCTTTGCCCGGATTCTTTCCGCTGTCTGGACTTCCATTTCCACCGGAACTATTTTCTTCCGGATTCTCTCCGGTATCAGAGCTTACAGCACTGTTTTCTGTGCTTTCTTCCCCGGAATCACTTCCATGATCAGAACTGTGGCCTTTACCCGGATTATTTCCATCCTCAGGATTATTTCCATTACCAGGATCATTTCCAGTACCGGAACCGCCTCCTCCATTCTGCTTCGCAATATCGATATAAGCGATTGCATAGGTAGAGAACTGATTGGTTGTAAAGGATAATACATCTCCCTCCAGTGTTGGATTTATCTTATATGTATGACCATTATGCTCATAGATAATATAGTAAGTACGGGTTTTTGTCTCATCCATTTGTTTCAAGGAAGCCGGTAATGTGACGTAAACAGTCACTTCTGTAGCTCCTGTTTCCGTGATTTTTTCCGGAGTTTCATCACCCACTTTCTTAAATAAGGAAAGATCCAGGAATACTCCCACTTCCATATTCTCATCCAGCGATTCCGCTTTTTCTTTGATTGCCTGTACTTCGTCTTTATATTCAGACTCATTCACATCAGACAATACCAGATAAATCAGTGCATCCTTTCCATCATTCTTTACTTTTCCTATTTCTTCGTCGGTAAGCAGTTCTTCCACTACCGGTACAGAAAGATTGGTTTCCAGCTTGGTTTTCGGAAGTTCTTCCTGATTCTTGATAACTGCTGTCTGTACCGTTCCACTGTTTGGTGAATCCGGATCTAAAATCAGGCTTCCACCTGTAGAGTTCTCCTCTTCGCCTTCCGTTGCTACGGGCAAAATGGTAAGAATACCATCCAGGGGTTCTTCAGCAAACTTATAGTTTCTGGTTGCTCTTTCGGATAGTTCACCTTTTGACGTTACTTTCAGTGTTACAGTTCCCACCTGGCTCAAATCAAATCCACCTTCTGCCGCTGTTGTACCAAAGGTAATGATACAATTATCTTTGTTGTCCTCGCCGATAAATCCGATATAATCCGGTGCCACTGGTTTAAACTGCTGGCCTTCCAGAATTGCCTGATCCCATGCTTTAACGACGATTTCCTTTTGAGCTATGATGAATGGAATCTCTATCCTGCCTTTATAATATAAGTTGTCTTCCGGAATCGAAATGGTAACCTTATATTCCCCAGCATTTACCGGTTTTTCAGATAATACATTGCTTCCCCCGTTTTCATAAACTTCTTCATAAATGATTTCAAACTCTGTCACATAATCATTCTGTGTCTTCGGTATTCCCAGGTAGCCTTTGTGAGGTTCTCCGTCATAGACAATATTCGTTTCAGCCAGGACTCCTAAAATCGCCAGTTCTTCCTGTAGTGGCAGAACCGTAAGCGTTCCTGCCTTATAAGTAATCTCATAATTCGGAGACAGCAGTCCGGACGGTGTAATCTGATAGCTTCCATCCGGCTGTCCTTTTACATAATTGTATGCATAGGACAAGGTTCCACTTAGGAATGTTTCATCCTCATTTTCTATAAATCCTTCATAGGTTACACCATTATTCTTTGGTGCATCCCCTTTGACGATGGTTGCATCCTTTGCTGTAACAAGCAGAGGTACCTTTGTGATAGTTACCACTTTGGAACCTGAGATTACGAATTCATCTCCTGCTTCATTTTCCTCTGTTGTACCATCTCCTTTGATATAATAGTAAACCGTTAAGGAACCCACATCTCTACGGGTCGGACTTACCTTGGATACTTCCGTTGAAGTTTCGAAATCCGTATCCAATGGAAGTTTTTTATCACTGTAATATACCGAAATATTTTCCGGTGTTTCTCCACTGGCATCTTTTACAGTCACCGTAATGCCATGATATTTTCCATCATAGGCTGTTGTAACGCCTTTTGCTTCAATAGTGACCTCCTGATCAATGATATGATATACTCCATCGACTGTGGTGACATCATAGTGTTCTCCTGCATCAACCGTTACATGAATCGGATAACTGCCTACCGGAGAATCTGCCTGTGCCTCTGTGGAGATTGTTACTTCCAGCGTCTCACCTGCTATTTCATTTCCGGTAACGGTATAAGTTAAATCCTGTAATGCTTCCCCCAGTCTGCCAAACTTATCCTCTGCTGTGATGCAGATCTTTGCTTTTTTAATGGAGAATGGTACTGCCTTACTTTCCAGAGAACCGTAATTCCTGGTAGCGGCGGATTTTGCTTTCATGAAATAATTTCCTACTTCTGATGGCTTCTGACTCGTATAAGTTCCATATAAACGATCGCTGTAAACGAATTGTACGCTGCCATAAGCACTTTCTGCTTTCGGTACAGATGATGTTTCTCCATAAGTCCAGCTGTCAATGGATGGCATAACTGTAAAGTAGTTTGTTCCGCTTGTAATGCTGTAGCCGTGGCTTGCAGTTTCTTCTTCTGCTTCTATGATATAGTTTGCAGCCTTTTCTCCAGCAAGTGATGCTACTATAGCAGTATAATCTCCCACATCTATTGCACCATTTTGTATATTCTGCGTCACATTCTCTTCATAAGCGCCCACGCTGATCACATCATAATTCACTGTGCCGATCACGTCTGCCTTAACCTGTTTCTTTGTTCCATCATAAACAAAGCTGTCTTCAGACCATTCAAAGGATACCGGTTTTTTATCCACAGTCAAAACTCCTGTCTGTGGGATGAAATGATAGTTACGGGTATCGCTTAATACCGGAGTAATCCTGTAACTGCCCGCATCCTGATACTGTACATAATTGTATTTATAAGTCGGAGAAAGACCCAGACTTTCAGCGGTATCCGGCTGGATAAATCCGGCATAGGTTACGCCATTGTTTACAGATTCTTCTCCATAGATGATTCTGGCATTTTCTGCCTTTAATACTACATCCTTTTTCGAAACAACGATTTCCTTAGACCCAGTTACTGCCTGGAAATTACCAGATGCTACATAATAATATATGGTCTTAGTTCCTACCTCTGTTATAGTTGGTGAAGTGAGGCTTCCCGTTCCGTAATTGCTGTCAGTAAGTTCACTCTCACTGTAATATACGGTTGCATCACTGATCGTATTTCCTGCTAAATCTTTAACCTCTACGGTAATTCCATGGGCTTCTCCATCATAGGCACCAGTATAGCCGGATGCTGTTACCTGCAATTTGTTTGCAGCTGCTGTGATAAAATAGGTTCCTTCTCGCTGCTCTATCTGATAATTTGCATTATTCTGATGGGTTATGGTAATTGGATATTCTCCAACCTTTGCTGTTCTGGAAGCAGTTGTTTCCAAAACGATTCCCAGATTATCTCCTGTCTTAACAGTTCCGCTGATAGTATAGGTAAGCTCTGCCAGTGCTTCTCCGTAAGGACTGGTAATATCATCCGCTGTAATAAGGATGGATGCTTTCTTGATTTCGAATGGCACCGGATCACTTGTGATCTTCTCATAATTATCGGATTCTTCCACTACAGCCTGCATATACCAGTTTCCTGCAGTCTCCGGTATATGATCGGTATATGGTCCTTCCGGCAGTTCTGCATACTGATAAACAGGCGTACCGAATTTTGCATCTGCCTGCGGAGTGGACGGATTATCCCCATAAGTCCAGTCTGCAATGGATGGTGCTACTGTAAATTGATTTCCTGCATCCGGATTTTCCACAGTTGCTACTGCTTTTTTAATTGTCCAGGAATGGCTTGCATCCTGAGAAGATAAAACATAATTATTCCAGTTATTTCCGGAGAAACTAATCACATGGGCAGTATAAACCCCTGCATCTACTGCAGTATTCTGCACCTTGCTGCTCTTATTGTATTCATATCCGGTTACCTGAATACTGTCATCTCCATAAAGATCTGCA
The DNA here is from genome assembly GCA_051880335.1 of Lachnospiraceae bacterium. GTDB lineage: Bacteria > Bacillota > Clostridia > Lachnospirales > Lachnospiraceae > 1XD8-76. Next base: position 10,503 of record JBJENT010000099.1, on the reverse strand, counting down.
CTGTTTACTTCTGCCAGAATACTGTGTTCACTTCCATCATAAGTAAATACATCCTCACCCCAGTTGAGGCTTATTGTTTTTCTGGAAACAACCAAATTACCCGGCTGATAAATGATTTCATATCCGGTCTTTGCCACCAGTCCGGATGGTACCAGCAGATAATTTCCGGCACGATCTCCCCGGGTATAATCTGTTGCAAAGTTTACAGTACCTTCTGCCACATCCGACAGGCTCTGTTCCCCTGTAAGACCTGTAATACTCAAATCGCTTTCTAACAAGGAAGAGGCACTAAAAGCATCTCCATAAACAATATTTTTCTGGTCTACCGTGATGGTAATGGTCCTTACCGGTGTCTCTGAAGATAAGATTTCAAAAGAAATCTTTTTCTCCAGCGCTTCATAATTTGTAGTTTCAGCAACAGAGGCTTTCATCCAATAGGTCCCGGCCTGTCCGTTATTTGGAAGTTCCGATTTATAGGTACCATTTTCCTCTGTACTGTACGTAAATACCACATTACCGTATTTTGCTGCGGCATAAGGCAGGCTTGCCTCATTTCCTACGGTCCAGCTGTTAATCGCCGGTTCAATGGTAAAACTGTTTGCCGCTTTACTGATACTCCATGTCTGACAGGAACTTTCTTCTTCTGCATCAAAAGTATAATTTCCCGCATCATTACCTATCAGAGCATTTATCTTAGCAGTGTATTCTCCTGCGGCAGTTGCCTGGTTGCTGATATTCTGTGACTGGTCCGCAACATAGCTTCCCACTCTCACATCATCTGTTTCCTTCGCTTTTCCAGAAATGACAGCCTCGATTCCCTGCTCGTTTCCATTGTAAGTAAAGGTTCTGTTTTCCGGCCATGTAAATGTAATAGTCTTTGGATTTACCATTAGGGAACCATTCCTATATGTAATCTTATAATTATCGGACTGCACACCACTTGCACTCAGCTTATAGGTTCCCACTTTACCATACTGTTCATAATTGGTACTAAAAACAATATTACTTCCTTCTTTTATGGCATCTGCAACACCATCAGATCCTACCAGTCCCTGAATGGTAAGACGGTTCTCTGTTTCCTGCTGCTGTTTCAGAGAATCCATCAATGCTACAGGTGATTCACCATAAGTAAGCTCTCTGCTTGGCGCGGTTACCGTAAGTGGAGCCTGATCGATCACCACCTGCACACTACCCTGTACCGGCTCATAATTATCACATAACGCATAGTAATAAACCGTATACGTTCCGGCATTTGTAAAGGACGGATTATCTGTGAACATCTCTGTATAGTTATTTTCATCCACTGTTCTTTCTGCGCTATAGTATATTTTTGCAAAGGTAAGGAATTGTCCTGTCTTTGCAGAAATCTCTGCACTGTGTTTCTTTCCGTCATAGATTCCGGTATGAGGATTCGCTGTAACGGTTAAAGATGCCCTCTTTACTGTATAATCTGCAGGTACTGTGGTAACCACATAATTGGTATTACTCTGGTCATAAGAAATGGTAACTGCATTTTCATAAGTTTCTGCATCATATCCTTTTTTCACCGAGGTAACTGCAGAAAGATTTAAGTCATCTCCCTGACATACATCACCGGAGGTAATCTGATACGAAAGCTCTGCCAACGACTGATTATATTCACTTTCTGCCGGATTTGCTTTTACTGTAATCGCTTTCGGATGAATGCTGAAATATTTTCTGATCTCACCGGAATAGTTGCCACTGTCCGCAGCCTTGATGACTACAGTCGCAGTATTCTCTCCGGCATTGATATTATTGGTGTAATCCACAGTATAATCTGACTGTGCCAGAAGTTCCTGCGTGCCATCTACAACAGTTATCCGATCTGTACCACTGACTGACGGTTTCTTCTCCGCTTTGTCATAATCAAATTGGGTTTTTGCCAACGTAAACATATTCTCAGACAGCGGTTTTCTTTCCACTGTCAAAATACCCGGTACATAGCTGAATTGATAATTTGCTGCACTTAATCCACCAGGCACGATCTGATATGTACCGACATGACTTCCCTGTATATAAGGACTGCTTTTATCTTCATTGACATATGTATATGCAGGCGCCAGATGTAAGGATTCTTCGGTATCTTCTCCTATAAATCCCTGATAGGTAACACCTTCATTTTTTGCTGCTTCACCATAGGTAATGGATGTATTCTTTGCTGTAACCGTCACCTCTTTTGGTTTCACGGTAACCTTACAGCTGCCTGTGGCCGGTGTATGATTCTCAGCGATTACATAATAATGTATCATCAACTCCCCTACATTTGTTATGGTTGGAGAGGTTTCCGTGCCACTACCATAGTTCTGGCTGTTTAACTGTGTTGTACTATAATAAACTTCTGCATCGGTTACTTTTCTGCCATCTGCTGTGGTAATCTGTGGTGCTTCCATACCATGGGTTCTGCCATCATAGGTTACTTCCACATCTGATGCAGCTACTATAAGCTCTGCACCACGGACAGTGTAAACGCCCGGTTCACTCTGTACATTAATATTGCTATTGGCAGTGGTGGTTACTGTAATTGGATATGTTCCCACTGGGGTACGATCTGTCACATCTACCTGCAGACCGATGTTCAGACTGGCTTTATCCTCTTCTGTAAGTTGACCCTTCAGAACTGCCAGAGAGTAATACAACGTACTGTCGACACCCTCACCGTAAGTGCTTTCTGCATCACTTGCTGTAATCACCACTTCTGCCGGAGCAATGGTAAAGGTAGTCGCATTACTGAATATCGCATCGTAGCCTTCCCCGGCTTCCACCTCTGCGATCAAACGATAGGTTCCCACCTGCGTAGGCACCTGATCTGTCTTTGGATTGAAAATAGCCCAATCAAGAATTCCATCTTTTACTTCCTGATACCGGAAGGTCACTGTACCGAATTTTGCAGTTGCTACCGGCACATTGGCATTCTGACCATAGTACCATCCATCCATTGCAGGCTGGATGACAAACGCATTGGTTGCCTTTTCTATTTTCCATGAATGTTCTGCATTCTCCGGAAGTTTATAGTTTCCGGCATTCTTTCCGGTCAAGGTAAGAGCTTTGGCAGTGTAGTTTCCTACCTGCACTGCAGTATTGCAGATAGAAGGATTCTCCGATGTTGCCTGCTGATAGCTTCCCACGGAAACAGAATCTCCATTTATCAGACTTTCTGCATTGACAGAAGCTGTTACAGACTGCTCTTCTCCGGTATAAGTCAAATTGCTTTCAGACCAGCTAAGCTCTACTTCTTTTGGTATTACCTTTAAAGTACCCGGTTTAAATACCAGCTGATAGCTGGTTGAACTGAGGTTTTCTATTGTTAAAGTATATTCTCCCACATTTCCGCAAACCGGATCCCCCTTCTGATAAGAAGTACGGTACTTTGCTACTCCTGTTATATCTCCTTCCTGAACAATAACAGGATTTCCATTTTTATCCTCAAATAAGTAAGGTACTAATGCAATCTCTCCGCCATAGGTGATTTCCTGATACTCCGGAATGACATAAACGGTTGTCTTTGCCTCTTCTCCTGCACTTTCTGCAATCTTAAAAGATACAGGTTCTGCAAGGGATAATTCCTGATAATCTTCCGTTCCAGGCACAAATGCCTTCATCAGGTACTCTCCTGCAGCAGTCGGCTTGGAATCAGAATACTCAGGTGTTTCAGATTTTTCTGCTGGTTTTGCAGCATAGGTATACTGAATATTTCCCGTTCCAAATTTTGCTGCACCAACTGGATCATTTCCTGTCTCTCCAACCGTCCAACCCTGGATGGATGGATTTATAGTCCACTGATTTTCGGCTTGCGCAATAGACCATTCTTTCGAAACAGTCTCTCCATTTTTCTCAAATGTATAGTTTGCTGCTTTGCTTCCCTGCAGGCTCTGCACCTTTGCCAGATAAGTTCCTGCATGTACCGCTACATGGCAGGAAGCCGGTGTCTCGCCCACTGCTGCTTTGGTTTCATATACAACACCAACCTGATCACCATTTTCCAGACCCTGAATGGTAGCTGTGATGCTTTGCTCCATACCGGTATAGGATAAACCTGATACATCAGACCAACTAAAAATAACAGTCTTTGGTGCCACTTTCAGGGTTCCTGTCCGATAAGTAATATCATAATTTGCAGAAGACAATCCCTTTGGAGTCAAGGTATAAGTTCCTACATCATCAAATTGCTCATAGTCATTTGAAGTATAGGATACCAAGCCTGAAAGCTGGGCGATGGTATCGCCTTCTACCAGACCTGTTATGGTGACTCCCGGATAGGATGATCCTTCACTCTGGGTGTCGGATATTTCGTTTACTTTTTCTCCATATGTAATGGTATGCAGATTTGCAGTAACTACTGCTTCTGCTTTTGTGATCTTAACTGTTTTACTTCCTGCACAGCCAACATAATTATTGGATGCCACATAATAATAAACGATATATTCTCCTGCATCTTTAAATACCGGTTTTGTTTCCGATGCCTGTGCGGAATTTACCAGAGACTGAACATTCTCAGCTGTCAATTCCTGAGTCGTACTATAGTAAATTTTTATGGTATCATCTGCCAGTTCCGGCTGTGGTGTTACCTGAATACTATAATACTTTCCATTATAAACTCCGGTATATCCTGCTGCGATCACCGGAATCGTACCTGCAGGCTGTACAATATAATCTGCTGCCTTTGTGGTTACTTCATAATCCGTATTTCCTTTATTGTACTGAATCGTAACCGCATTTTGGTAGGTCTTTGCATCGTAGCCCTTCTTTACTGAAGTAACTGCCTTGATAGCCAGATCTTCCTTATCCTGATCTGAGAAAATAGTCCCACTGCTGATGGTATAGTTTCCTGACACATCAGCAATATCCTGCCCGAACGTACTCTGAGCCGAGCTTGCTTCTATTTCAAGCGGGGCTTTCCTGATCGTGAATGGAACGCTGACAGTTCCTGTATAATTTTTCTGACCGGACAGAACTACCATTCCTTCTCCGGCGTGTACATTATTTTGATAACGAATGCTATAATCAGCAGCTGTAATACGATTTACAGACTGGTCATTTATAACGGCCATGTCACTTGCTGTCACTTCCGGTGTCTGTTCCGAGGAGTTATATTCCGTTTCCGGAACCGTAAACATCTCCGCTGTCAAAGGTTTCTTTTCAATTTCCACTGTAATGGCTTTCGACGGACGAAGCTCATAGTTGGATACTGCAGCTCCGGTGATGTTTCCGTTATCTACCATAACAATCTTTCCACTGCCTGCATCCGGATTTTCCAGTTTTCCGGATTCCGCTACTGCGATGGTTACGTCATCTCCATCTTCCACACCGGAAAGAACCGCCTGACTTCCATCCATTTCCACTACTAAAGTTCCGTCATAGATGCGGTCTTTTGCCTTCAAATCTGTGACAACAATACCCTTCTGTTTGATTTCATAAGACCCTGTCACTGTTCCGGAATAATCTCCGATACCGCTAAGCGTGATGGTAATGGTTCCTGCGTTTATCGTATTGGTACTATCCAAACCATTGCTGCTGTTGGTATTCTGATAAGATACCTGATAGTCTTTTCCCTTTTTCAGTGTAGTATTATTTCTGGTTACTGTGATTTCCGGAGTCTGTGATGTTTTGTTATAAACAAAATCTGTATCTTCGATTTCCACCACTGCTTCTGATAAAGGAGTCGCTTTCCAGGCTGCCTTTGCTATCGTTGTTCCGGAAATAACCGCCTCTGCTCCCGCCTGGTAAGTCGTCGTTCCAAGCTTCCAACCGACAAAGGTTTTTCCTCCGTTTACTAAATCTATATTTCCAAGAAGCTTTGCCTTCGTTCCTTCCAGATACCAGGTATGGTCTTCCGGAAGGTTTCCGCTCTCGATTTCAGATTCCCCGGACATCGCATACGTGAGTGTATAGTAGTTAACTACTTTTGTCGTTCCCGGTGTCAATGCATCGCTTACAATCTTTCCATCTACAGAAAGCGCTGCCGACTGATTATCTGTTGTGATCAGCTGATATGTACCGGTTCCGATTCGGATAAGCTTTGTCTCTCCCAGACGCACAGTTCCCATGTCCACCAGAGTTCCATCCAGCTGAGTCTTAACCAGAGTAGTATAGCGACAGTACTCCACATTCACTGTTCTTGTATCGGAAAAATCAGCGGTTGCATCTGTCTTTTCTCCATTGATATAGATGGTATATTGGGTATCACTTTTCAGTCTGACACAAGTAAAATCAGCGGTTCCGTTTCCATTCATAGAAAGGAACTGTCCGGAAGCATCCCGAAGCTCCACTGTATTTATCTCGGAAGGCTCCAGACCTATTGTATTTACATGCACGGTAAGGGTATGGTAGGTTACCTCCGCAGTCTTTCCATAAGATGCTGTCACTCCGGTATCCTCTCCATCTACCAGCACACCAAATAAGCCCTTATCCGATCCAGCAAGTCGTCCGATGCTGTATTCATAAGGTTCGTTTTCATTCCCTCTATTAATCAGTGCCGGAGCATTGGTGCCGGAAAGTGTTACTGAATTTGGCTCTTTTCCATACACTTCTACCTTCAGGGTTTCGTAATCAATTGTAGTCTCACTGGTATGGTCCAGATCAATCAGTCCGAATCCACTGGTTTCTCCGACTATTTCTCCGTTTACCTGAATCTCCTTTTCATCCTTCTCCGTTGAAATCAGGGTATATGTGCCATCATCGGAAGGTGCCACACTCTTATTCCCTATCTGTATGGTTCCTTTTGGTGTAATGACACCATCTGTTTTCAGGGTTACATGATAGGTGTAGTAGTTGATGTCTGGTGTATTATTATCTACTACTATCATTGTCTTAACGGTATCATCGTCACGAACACCGCTGACCGTTTCCGTAACTGCTACAAAGCTGATATTTCCAAAGGTAGTTTCATCTAATGTAATCTTCTCTCCCTGTGCATATCGGATTCCGGGTTTTGTACAGGGACTTCCGGCTACATTGCTTTTTGCGTAGTTTTCAATCTGCCAGCCCAGGAAATTCACGTCAGTATTGCTATCCTCATAGGCTGGAAGAGTAAATGTTTCTCCCACACCGACATGGTATGAGCTATTAGACGGTTTTGTGGCTGTTCTACTTGGTGTGCTGAACGAAATTATGTAGGTTTTTTGTTGGCAGATTATGGCTGACTTTGATGATGCGGAACCTCCACCGGAACCACCGGAACCACCAGAGCCAGAACCATAATATGTACCTATATCAAAATCGCGACCATGCTCTCTGCTAATTGGCAATCCCTGCGATGCCGTTCCGGTTGCGCCTGCTCCACCATAACCACCTTGGCCATTTGCATTGTTTCCTGTTCCCCCATTATGCGCACTTCCTGCATAAGTGATGCCACCACTGGCACCACCACCGCCACCGCCGCCGCCGCGGCCACCGGTTCCTACACTGGCACCAGCAGCACCACCGCCACCTGCGCCACCACCACCGCCTGCGCCTGCATAAAGATAATGATCTGTGCCATCACCTCCCGTATAGGAAGATGACGCATATGACGATTGTGTTCCTTGTGCTCCCCGAGAACCATTATATGCAGAGTTACCACCTGTTGCCTGCACAGTTACACCATTATTATACAGATTCCCCATCGAATCTGCGACAATTCCTGAGCCTCCATTACCTCCGTTATATCCCCAATATTCATTATCGCCACTTAACGTCAAACTGCTACCGCCAGCTCCACCGCTTCCACCAGTTCCACCGGGCGTTCCGATACCTGCACCAGCACCACCGCCGCCATCGCCTCCTTTACCACCAGCTCCTGCGTATCCTGTTGAACCAGAACGAGAACCATCTCCCCCTCTTGCACCGTCGCCACCTTTTGCCGCAGCTCCGCCGGTTGCCTTAACAGTTCCTTCTCCAAGCAAATAGAGAGTTGCATTCTTCGGCACATGAATACCGGCACCGCCACCAGTTTTTCCGCTGCCAGCCGCACCCGTTGCCGTTAGGGTACACCCGTTTTTAATATAAATGTATACTGTAGCACCACTACTAATTGTAATTCCACTTCCACCTGCATTTGTATTGGTACATGATATATTACTTGTCACGAAGTACATACCTGAATTTAACGTCTGTCCTTTCGTTGAACCGTTCAATACCCCTCCAGTTTCACTGGTCTGCGCAGAGGTCACTGCATTAGCCGCCACATAGTTTCCACCTTTATCGGTGACTTCCACTATCATGATATGTTCTACATTGGTCTTAGGCTTTACTACGACCTGATTGCGCAGATAGTCCTGTGCTGCCGCCATGGAAACACTGGAATTAAAGATGATAGCCACCTTGTCTTCTGTCGGCACAAAGGACACAGAACCGCCATCAACAGATACTGGTGCTATACCATTTGTGACAGTAAGACCGGACGTACTTAGCAGTGTGATGCTTTCCGTATTGGTCGTTGTCAAATAAATATATTTTATGGACTGATCTCCCGGCTCATAACCGGAGATTGTCAAATTACCCATGCGATAATAGGTTCCATTTCCACCCAGATTTCCATTTGCGTCTGTATAAGCCAGCTCACCAATTGTTACCGTAGGTGTGGTAAAATTGGCATACAATATCAGATCTCTCTCAACTGACCTGGAATAATCAAAAGGCTCACCCTCTACTTTGTCTTTGATTGTCCATTTTGTTTCACTCCAGTGAGAAAAGGTATAGGCACTGAGCTTCACATTTCCGGTATAGGCAGGCATAGTGCTCCCATGCCGCACGTATACGGTATGGAACAAACGCACGGTATCATCAGCGTTTACTGTCCAGTATTCTACCTTATGATATTGCAGTTCAACAGATTTTCTTCCGCTGTAAACAGTTTCTTTGACATTATCAATGGTATTAACTACTTCTACGGTATAGCGAAGCTCCTCTTCATTTTCCTGATGAATCAGAACATGATGAGCTTCATAAACATCTCCGGACTTCTGGAAAGTGTAATTTTCCACTCCGTTTGTCATCGTAATCTTTGGACTTGGAACGTTGTCCGAAATGCTTACGGTAGCCATGTAATAATCCAGCTCTGCATAACATGCGCCCGGTTTGATCACAAACTTTTTGCGCACGTCTCGGTTATCCACATAAAGGGACAGGGTAGAAGCCTCATCCTTTTGCAATATTTTCTCATAAATGACAGAATTTCCATTCCGTTCACCGGCTGACAGAACTGCTGCCATATTCCCTGCTAAGGTGCGCAGTTCTACCTTTGCATCTGTCCAGACTTCATCATCATTGATTTTTACCTTGGCTGTATAGAAATCGATTTCTTCATCAGTATCTGCGAAACTAACGTCATAATCTGTATCTGTTCCATCCACAAAAATATCAAAAGTTCCTTCGCATTCCAGAACAGGTTGCTTATATATTCCATTCTTGCTGGAAATCGTAAATACGACCGCATGATTCTGACACAGTGTCACCTCACCCGGAGCAGTACTCGGACTGTCATCCAGATTCATTTGAATCTGCAGATTTTTATAATTTATTACTCGTTCATCATACAGGGAAACCTTTTTGGCATCAAAAGAAAAGCTCTTATCGGTTTTCCGACCATTTACATAAACGTCGTAAGAGCCATTGATTACCAACGCATTCTGATATGCACCTTCCTCCCCTGTTATCGGAGACAGGGTGTATTTTGGTACTCCATTCTGATAAAGCTGCACTTTCTGACCTTTCCAGCCGGCTTCATCCAGTATCAGGTTTACCTTTGCGGTATTTTTTATAGGATCCCACATGGGATAGAGGCGGGTATTTTCCGTCAACGGGAATTCATCTCCCGGCTGATACATATTGCCTGTTCCATCCTGCTTGGTATTCCAGCCAATAAATGTATAACCATCTTTTGAAGGTGCCTCCGGTGCAGTAACCGTTTCGCCTTCTTCGACTTCAATGGTCTGTTCCTGGCCATTCTTATCCACGAATTTCAAAGTCTTCTTTGGACCCTGGAAACTGAGGGAATCACCCTCAATAAATACATAAGAATTAAAGCCTGTATCTGACATATCACAGATAGCAAACTTGATTGTAACCGTATCTCCCGGTTTTACCGGAAGGGAAGCTGTGAAAACATTGGACACACCATTTGTGCTTCCACCATTTATACTGATTGTTTTTCTTGAAAAAAGACTATGTGAACCGGACAAATTAGTGGACATACCCTTATTCATCTCGGTTCCGCTCTTTCCTGCACGAATATTAACAATATTCACCGGAACCTGAGAACCATTATTTCGGGTGATTTTTGCAATGTTCTGCCAGCTGCCATTATTTACCTTTACAAAAAGTCCAAATAAATCATTATAATTCGGTGACTGATTAAATTCTGAGGACGCAAAGACATAATTAAAAGTCAAAAGTTCCCCATTTGCAATAGATGTAAACTCCAAAGAAGAGGTATGCCCCCCATAAGAGTATTTGGAATCTCTTATGGAATCAAGCTGGGCGTCCTTATCTCCTGATCTTGACCCA
>JBJENT010000098.1:0-17157 GCA_051880335.1 Lachnospiraceae bacterium | reverse complement strand
TACCTGGGGTGACAAACCAAGAAAAGTATGTGCAGGCGGCTGTTTCCTGGCTATCACAGCTCAGGATCCGGAACAGATTGCTGCAGCCTGGGAATTTGAAAAATACTTATATAGTGTGGAATCCATGGCGGCATGGACCATCGGAACCGGTTATGTACCACCACGAAAAGACGTTGCAGAAGCTGAAAACGGTTTAAAGAGTTTCCTGGCTGAGAATGAACTGATGACACCTGCCATTGAACAGATGGACAGCGTCAGCAAATGGACCAGCTTCCCGGGAGATGCAGGTTTGGTGGCAGAACAGCTTCTTCTGGATACCCGTGACCAGATTCTGGGTGGAGAAACCACAGCAAAAGAAGGTTTGGAAAGTGCCCAGAAACAGATTAATGAACTGCTGAAATAATCATAGTTGTAGGTGCGGAATATGAAGAAATTTGAACAGATCAAAGGGTATATGCTTTTGCTGCCCTCTCTCGTAGCTTTCACAATATTTCTTTTTTATCCCATGCTGGAAACCATTTATTTAAGTTTTTTTGATTGGAATCTGATTAAGCCCACGAAGAAATTTGTGGGCTTCTCCAACTATATAGAGCTTTTTAAAAATGAAACCAGTCTGGTCATTTTGAGAAATACTTGTGTTTATATTTTGATTTTGCTTGTTTTTAACCTGGTCATGCCATATCTGCTTTCCTTTGTTTTGGAGTTCATCATTCAAAAAGGGAAAAACTTTTACAAGGCCATCTATTTTCTGCCAAGCGTGATATCCCTTGTGGTGGGATCCATTTTGTATACCTGGCTTTTGAATCCGGTTTCCGGACCTGTCAGTTATGTGCTGAGAAAAATCGGAATCACCATGCCCATCTGGTCCACTACCCAGGGATGGGTAATCGCAGTTTTGTGCGTGATTACATCATGGAAGTGCTTTGGATACAATTTTATCGTTATCCTGGCAGGCATCTCAGGGGTTCCTAAGGAAGTCATTGAATCTGCCAGACTGGACAATATTTCTATGGGTAAAATTTTCCGGGATATGATCATTCCCATGAGCTCCTCCACAGGAATATACGTGCTGATCTATTGCATCGTACAGGGACTTCAATTTGTTTATACACCCATCAAGGTAATCACACAGGGTGGGCCGAATTATGCCAGCTCCAACCTGATCTACAATTCCTATCACGAAGCCTTTACGCTGTTTCGTACCGGCATGAGCTCAGCGTGCAGTGTGCTGACGGTACTGATTTTTATGGTACTCCTGATCTTAGAGTTCCGGTTTGTGGAAAGGGGTGTGTACTATGAAAACTAGAAAAGCGAATCCCCTGCAGGTGGTTCTTCACGTGGTGCTTTGCCTGATTGCAGTGGCCTGGCTTTATCCCATTATTTTTGCCTTCTGCAATTCCTTCAAGACCACCCAGGAAGCGTTGAACCATGTGCTTACCCTGTTGCCCAAGGCACCTACCCTGGAAAATTATAAACATGTATTTGAGACACTGCCCTTTGTAAAGATCACATGCAACACACTGATCATTGCATGCGTTGTAACATCCCTAAAGCTGGTGACCAGCTTCATGGCGGCATACAGCCTTGTGTATTTTGAAGTGAAGGGAAAAAACGTTTTATATTTTCTGATGCTCAGCACCATGTTCATTCCCTTTACCGTTTCCATGATTCCGAACTATCTTCTGATTTCCAAATGGGGACTGTCGGACTCTATTTATGGCGTCATGCTGCCTCAGTTTGCTGACGTGCTTGGAATCTTTATGCTGCGACAAAGTATGCGTACGATTCCAAAATCCTTAATTGAAGTGGCAAAACTGGATCATATTGGGCATAGAAAAACTATGCTGGAAATTGTCCTACCAATCGTAAAACCTGCCCTTTGCTCCACCGGAATCATTTTTTTCATTAATTCCTGGAATGAATATGTGTGGCCGGTTTTGATTTTAAAAAGTAAGGAAAATTACACCCTGTCGCTGGCACTGCAAATGTATATCAGCGCGGAAGGCGGAACCAATTTCCCGGTGGCCATGGCTGTTTCTGTTATGACCATGTCCATTCCGCTGATTCTGTATCTGTTTTTCCAGAGGCAGATTATTGATACCTTTGCCATGTCCGGCATCAAAGGATGATCCTACGGATGGGAGATTTGTAACTTGCAGGAGCAATACACTTCTGCAGAAACACAACATAAAGTGATGTCTGCAGGAGCATAACATAAAGGAATCTCTGCAGAAACACAACATAATGGAATGGAGTATATCGATTGTGAAAGAAGAAAAAAAGACAAACATGATAACTGAGAATATAAATGAGAACAAGGAAGCCGGGGAGGCTGAAATCAGTCTTGTGCATGCTGAAAAAAGTTTTGGAAAAACTCAGGTTATCAGGGATTTAAACTTAACCATTCAAAAAGGAGAGAGGCTTATTCTGTTAGGACCCTCCGGATGTGGCAAGTCCACAACCCTTCGTATGATTGCAGGGTTGGAGGAACTTACCGGTGGTGATTTATATATGGGCGGTACCAGATCCAATAATATCCCCTGTGGCCTGCGCAATGTTGCCATGGTATTTCAGAATTATGCCCTGTATCCACATATGACTGTGGAAAAGAATATTACATACGGCCTGAAAGCTGCAAAGCTTCCACAAACGGAAATCGACAGCAGACTGGAAGAGGTTCTGGAGATGCTGGACTTAAAACCATACAGAGACCGGAAACCAAAGGAATTGTCCGGTGGGCAACGCCAACGAGTCGCTCTGGCCCGTGCGGTTGTAAAAAGAGCACCTTACTTTTTACTGGATGAACCTTTATCCAATCTGGATGCCCAGCTGCGTATGCGTGCCAGAAAGGAACTTGTAAAAATACATGAAAAATATCACCAGACTTTCATTTATGTGACCCATGACCAGGTAGAGGCCATGACGGTGGGACAGAAGATCGCCTTGTTGAAGGACGGTGAACTTCAGATGCTGGATACACCTGACCGTATATACAATCAGCCGGCAAATGTTTTTACTGCAAAATTCATCGGATCTCCTGCCATGAATATTGTGAAGGTTTTGTACACCTGTGGCAGAATTCATCTGGGGTACGAGTCCCTTTTGCTACCGGATGATTGGAAGAAAATTCTGGATCATCAAAAAGAAACAGAGTTCTATTTGGGAATTCGGCCGGAACATATGCAGTTAAGCCCATCTCCTATTTCCAATGGTCTGAAAGCGGTGGTGAAATACGAAGAAGATTATGGAAAGGAATATGGAGTGTATCTGGATGTGGAAGGACAGGAAATGATCGCAATCTGCACCGACTTTATCCCGGAAAGAGGACAGACTGTTTATATTCGTCCGACTTTCAAACGCTTTCATTTTTTCCACATGAACTCGGAAAAGAATCTGGGATATCCAAAAGATACAGAAAACGGAACCTACCATGTATTTCATAAGGAGCCGATTCCTTCCGGAAAATATGTTGTTGATCAAGAGGTGGAGTTTGCCGGAAGGGAGGCTATCTGATGCAGTTATATTTTAGTACCAATGCAGTTCCTGCAGAACGCTGGGAACACATTCATGATTATTTAGATGAGTTTGGTGGAGCAGTAGGGTTGGAAATTTTCCCGGAATTCCATAAACCATGCTTTGAGGAGAATTTTCATGCGGAACTGGAATATTTGAAAAGGATTCCCTGCTCTCTGCATGGGCCTTATTATGAATCCGAGTATGCCGTTCCCTCTCAGGGAAATGTATACAGACACAGTATAGAACTGCTTCACAAAACCTTGAAAGAAGTCGCTCCGTTACATCCGGCCTACATGGTTTTTCACCATAGTAATATGGTGGTGAAACAGGAAGAAAAAACCATGCTGTTACAGTATGCGAGAGAGAATTATCAGGATGTGAAGCACATCTGCGACGGATATAACGTATCTCTGGCAGTAGAAAATGTAACGCTTGCTACCCTCAGAAAGGGACTTTTCAATCAGGAGGAGTTCATCGCAGAATGCAAAGAGCTTGGCTGTAAGGTGTTGATTGACATTGGACATTGTAATCTCAGTGGCTGGAATATTCCATACGTGATAAGCAGTCTGAAAAACCAGATTGTCTCATATCATATTCATAATAACTATGGTAGTTTCGATGATCACCTACGTATACATGATGGCATCCTTGATTTTGAGGAGTTTTTGGATGCGTATAAGACTTATACACCGGAGGCAGATTTGGTGCTGGAATACTCTCCTGAGGGAGCAGCTGATGTGGAAGGGGTAAAAGAAGATATCCGCTATTTGCGGAGGGAATTATCTTTATAGATAAAGAAAGGGAAACGACTTGACACACAAGCGTTTCCCTTTGCCGATTTGACGCCGGAGCGTTTTTGATCAGGTTATACCGTGATTTCCACCTGATTTCCTTCCAAATCTAAAATGCAGCTTTCATAGTAGCCATCCCCTGTTACCCGTGGTCCGGAAATAACCCTGTAGCCGGCTTCCTTCAACTGGCCGGTTATCTGGTCCACCTTTTCTCTGCTACCCACAGAAAATGCAATATGGATATAGCCGGTAGAAGCCAGGTGCTTTTCCGCGTCCTTTACGTCCGGTTTGTTCATGATCTCCAGCCTGGCACCATCCTCAAAGGTCAAAAAATAGGAACGAAAGCCGGTGGTTTTGTTGTGATATCCGTCGTTTGATGCGGCACCAAAAAAACGAACAAAAAAGTCTTTTGTCTGTTCTAAATCATTTACATACATTGCAATATGTTCTATTTTCATATTCTCATTCTCCTTTTTCTTTGCTATTATAATGATAACATCATTCATAGCATGATGTATACTTTAGATATGTGTGGAATATATATCCGCATAAACAATTGCGATTGGAAGGCGTGTAAAAGATGAATTCTCACGGAAAGAAAATGATAGCACCTATTGTGATCACGATTTTGTTTGTGATTTATTTTATCGCTTATTTCAGCGCTATCATCTATGAACTGGACGGCGTAGCGAAATATGCGCTGCTTATTATTCCATTAGCGCTATGTGCTTTGAACATCAAAGTTTGTATAGATAGAATACAAGAGATAAGAAAGGGAGAAGAAGATGATCTTAGTAAATACTGATTATATCAGTGGGAAAAACCTGGAAATGCTGACGATTGTAAAAGGAAGCACGATTCAGTCCAAACATGTAGGTAAGGACATTGCATCCGGATTCAAAACATTGGTGGGCGGAGAGTTGACCGCTTACAATGAGATGATGAATGAAGCTCGTGCCATTGCCACCAAGAGAATGGTTGCAGAAGCAGAAGCACTGGGAGCAGATGCAGTGGTGAATATCCGTTATGCTTCCTCTGCTATCATGCAGGGTGCAGCAGAAGTCATTGCATACGGAACAGCAGTGAAGTTTGTATAGGAATAGGATTAGAAAAGGCCCTTCAAGTAAATGCTTGAAAGGCCTTTTTGAAAACTTTACAAATTCTTCCATTTTTTCTATAATAAAAGAGATTCGAAAACCTGCTTCTGCGTGGCGGAGGCAGACACCTACTATAATGACGAGGTTATGAGACTATGAAAATGAAAAGATTACTTGCGGCAGTATTATCTGCGACAATGTTATTCGGCAGCCTGATGGTAGCAGACGCTGCAGAACCTTCCAGACAGATTACCATTACACCTGTTTACGCAGAAGATCATTCAAAGGTTGATTTAAATGTTACCTTTACTGATGTGGCAGTAGGTGACTACGCTGTTATCTATTTAACAGCCAATGAAATCGCAAGAGACCATGATTTGTCGGATGGATATTCCTACTCCCTGACGATGGATGATTTCATTAAACGTTATGGCTGGGGGCCTGATGTATTTGGATTTACCGTAGAACTTCATGACGCAAACCATGAAGTAAAAGCAAGCAGAAGCTATTTTGAAACCATTAAAGTGTATGATGGCGGTATGCACCGTTGGAAAACAAAGAAAAACTACAGCACATCCGGCCTTGGCGCATTTGGTGGCTTCAATGATGGTGTGGCTAAACTGGTAAACAATTATGACAAATTAAAAGTATTAAAAGATGCCAGCATCAACGGTTCCTGCAATTCCAGAGCAAGAATAGACGCAAATGGCAATTTGGTGATCGATACCTGCGAATGGCTGGGATTCAACTATAGTGGTGCAACAGCGCTGAAACAGACAAAGACACCTGTTACAGTAATTTTCACATATGCTGATACTTTATATCAGTTTGTGATTCCGGCAGGCTTTGATGTAGAAAGCTACCTGGATAAAGATGGGAATGTAGGTTTCCTGTATCTGTCTGAACAGCTTGGCAGATACCAGCTTGTAAACGGAACACCGGTACTTGTGATTCCGCCAAAAGCAAATCTGGAAGTACAGCCACAGTAAAGTGGTTGGCAACATAGTGAATATGCAAGGGGCTGTTGCTTGAACGAATGAGGATTCGTGAAGTGGCAGCCCCTTAAATATTTACTTGTTGGAAACCCCGGGATATCGTATAATGGCAATAATGGTGAAAGAAAGAGGGAGAATATGTACACATTTGAAAGCAGGATCCGATATAGTGAAGCGGATATGAATGACAGATTAACCATAGAATCTTTACTGGACTATTTTCAGGACTGCTCTACCTTTCATTCGGAAGACCTTGGCCTGGGCGTAGATTATCTGCGGAAAAAACATCTGGCATGGGTTTTGAATGCATGGCAGATCGACGTGGAAAGATTCCCTAAAGTGGCAGAATACGTGCGGATAGGAACAGCACCATATGGCTTTAAAGGATTTATCGGATATCGAAATTTTCTGATGGAAAGCAGAGAAGGGGAGAGACTGGCATGTGCAAGTACCATCTGGACACTGCTTGATCTGGAGAGCGGCAAACCGGTAACGCCACCACCGGAGATGAAAGAAAAGTACATCTGCGAAGAAAAACTGGACATGGAATATCTTCCGAGGAAAATCAAACTTCCGGAAAACGGAGAAACCAGAAGCTCTGTTATGGTGGCAAGACATCACCTTGATACCAATCATCATGTCAATAACGGACAGTATGTGCGTATGGCTCTGGATGAGATGCCGGATCATATTTTGGCCAGAAGACTTCGGGTAGAATATAAAAATCAGGCCCATCTTGGAACGGAAATCATACCGGTTTATTATCAGGAAGAAGGTAAATACATCGTAAGTCTGAACGATGTAGAACAAGTGCCCTATGCTATTGTGGAAATCACCACATAACATGTTAGAATAGGGAAAACATGAAAAACATGGAAAAACATGAAAAAACATGGAAAAATATGAAAAAACATGGAAAAATATGGGAAAGCAAGGAACATACCGGAGTTGGCAAACCGGAATAATTCTGGAAACAATCCGGAAACAAAATGAACGGAGAGACATATGATTGAATTGGGAAAAAAGCAGAAACTCAGTATAGTAAAAAGGGTAGAATTCGGGGCATATCTGGGAACGGAAGAAGAAAAGGTTCTTTTGCCGATAAAACAGCTCCCGGAAGAAGCACAGATTGGCGATGAAATAGAAGTTTTTATCTATAAAGATTCCAAGGACCGGCTGATTGCCACCACCAGGGAGCCTAAGATCACTCTGGGAGAACTGGCAGTGCTTTCCGTAGCGGATGTTTCTAAAATAGGTGCTTTTCTGGACTGGGGCTTAGAGAAAGATCTGCTTCTCCCATATAAGGAACAGACAACCCGTGTGGCGCCGGGAGATGAGTGCCTGGTTGCTTTGTATATAGATATAAGCCAGAGACTGTGTGCTACCATGAAAGTCTATAACTACCTGAAAAAGGACAGCGGTTATGGAAAAGAACAGGACGTAACAGGACGTGTCTATGAGATAAGTGAAAACTTTGGCGCATTTGTGGCGGTGGATGACCGCTACTCCGGGCTGATTCCGAAAAAGCAGCTGTATGGGCAGCAGTGTTTAAGGGTAGGGGATGTGATTACAGCCAGGGTGACCGCGGTAAAGGCAGATGGAAAGCTGGACCTTTCTATTCGCAAAAAGGCATATTTGCAGATGGATGATGATGCGGAAAAACTGATGCAGGTAATAGACAGCTTCGATGGGGTGCTTCCGTTTTCGGATAAAGCAAATCCGGAGGTGATCCGGAGAGAAACCGGGATGAGCAAGAATGAATTTAAGCGTGCGGTGGGACGATTATATAAAGAACGCCGCATTGAAATTGGCGAAAAATTTATCAGGAAAATCTGAAAAAACAGACAAAAAGATAATCTTTGGATAAAATATACAAATGAACAACGATAAAATTGTTCAAAATAACCAATATGAAATCTTGATTGCAGAAAAAATGTAATCAAAAGATAGAAAACGATTTCCACCTATTGCAATTTGGGAAAAATAGGATAAAATCGGAAGTGTAAACAAGAAGTGATTGATTTGGTTCCTGCACGAAGGCAGGAAGAAAGGAGTACTCATGAAAGTACAGAACATTAAAAACATTGACAAATTTTTCCAGGTAGTTGACAAATGCTCAGGCAAAGTAGAACTGGTAACCGGTGAAGGCGACAGACTGAACCTGAAATCCAAACTTTCCCAGTATGTTTCTATGGCAAACATCTTCTCTAACGGTGAAATTCCTGAACTGGAAATCATCGCTTATGAACCGGAAGATATCAGCAAATTAGTTAATTTTATGATGGAAAGTGAATAAAATAAAAAATGAATAGTAAAAAGGCAGGTCTGGCGTTTCTTCTGCTTATAGTACTTCAGTGCATTGTGACTGTAGGAATGATTGTTTATTACTGGATGAATCCATATGCAGAAGATATGGGAATTGTAACGAATCTTATTTTGAGCGAAATGATGATAGTCATTCCGATTGTAATGGTTGCTCTTCTGGGAAAGAGAAACGAAAAACTGGGTGATCTGTTTGGATTTCGGAAAATTAAGATTTCGACAGTTTTGATGACGGTCCTTTTTACCATACTGATTATGCCACTGGCAACATTCTTTAACGCAATTTCAATGTTGTTTGTGGATAATACGGTAGCAGCTATGACGGGGGACATCTTGGATGTCCCCTTTTTTGTTATGTTTCTTTTGATGGCGGTATATGGTCCTTTTTGCGAGGAGCTGACATTCCGGGGAGTTATTTACAGAAGTTTCCGGAAATCAGGGAATATATTTGGAGCCATTTTGCTTTCTGCGCTCCTGTTTGGCCTGATGCATATGAATTTTAATCAGGCCGGATATGCTATGGCGCTTGGGATTATGATGGCCCTTCTGGCAGAAGCAACCGGTTCTACCACAGCCTCATTTATATGCCATATGGTGTTTAATGGGGAAACCGTATGTATGATGTTTTTGGAAAAGTACCTTTATACGCCGGAAATGCTGGAAGAAATGTGGAATACGTCCTATAGTCAGGAGGAAATGCTGGCATCGATTTCCATGGTCATGGTAGTTGCGCTGATCGGAACCGCACTGGCAATGTGCGTGCTTGCATGGATTGCGGAGAATGAAGGGAAACAAAACTTTTTCAGGACTATTTGGGAATCAAGGAAAAATCACCGGGAAAGATTATGGACGTTTCCGGTGATTCTTGGGGTGGTTATAGCCATTGCTTATATGGTCTTGAGTTTTCTGTTTTTGGGAGTGTAATTTTGCCTTTATATCCGAATCATCAAAAATGGGGGTTGTGTCACCCCCCCATTTTAAACATTATACCCGAATATCAAAATTGCCCCCGACCATCGGATTGACAGATAACTCCATTTGAGAAGCAGGAACTGCCTCGATCATCTGTACAAGCTGATCGCCCTGGGATTTACTGTTGTCTAATGTTTTGCTTAACATGCCAACACCCCAGGCGTTCTGAGTATTGGAAAGTGCCATTGCACCTGCTAATGAAGCAATATCCATAAATATCCCTCCTTTTTCCGGGAATCTGCTACGTTTATCTGATAAACCCATTATATCAGGATATCAGTATTTTACAAGATAAAAGTAAATATGGTATACTGTGGTTATTGAGGTTAGGGTTATGCAAAAAGTAGATTTATTTGGAATGGAGCTGGTGGACCATTCGCTGAAAGAAGCGCTCTGGATAACAGACAGTTTTCTGAAGAATGGAGCACCCAATACGATTCTTTTCATATCGGCGAAAATGCTGGTGGGGGCCGGCGGCAGTGATATGCAAAAAGAATGGCTGAAAGCTGCAGATCTGATCATATGGAGCGATGCCCAGGTATTGCAACAGGCCGGAATCACTTCAAAAAACAGAATACATGAGGTGGAAAATCAGGACTATATCAAAGAAGTCCTGAAGAAGCTGGGGAAAAACAGGAAAACAGTGTATCTGCTGGCGGAATCAGAGGAACAGCTTGCAAAGCTCAGGGAGGATCTGCTGCATTTGCGAAGTGATCTGATGATTGTTGGGGAAAGGACAGTCAGCCTGGATGAAAATGTGGAAACACTGGTGAATGATATAAACAGCCGGACGCCCACGGCAGTCATATCCCGCCTGCCTTATGTGGAGCAGGAAAGACTGATGATGGAAACAAAAAGATTTTTGTGCGCAGAAGTCTGGATGGCTCTTAACTACCAGATGATCTTAAATGAAGAGAGGCCGGTTGCAGTTAAGAAACTGCTGAACAAATGGTATCATTTTGTTTTTCAGAAGCTGATCAAAAAATATAAGGACGAGGACGAAACAAAGGAGCTGCCGCTTTCATGAATGAGAATTCTCATTTGTAAAAGCGGCGGCTCTTCATTTGTACAGATTTTTCTTGGCAAAATTATACAAAAAGGGTGCTTTGTGTCAAAAAAATACACAAAAAAAGCTGGATTTATAGTAGATTTATTTGTGGATTTATATTAAAATGAAGAAAGGGTTCGCAAAAAGACGTATTTTGTTGAAAAAGTGTATTGTATATTTTGTATAAACTAAGGATGGAGGATAACGGGGTATATGATTTCAAATCAAATTTTACAGAATACTATAGAAGGATTAAAAGCAATTGCCAGAGTGGAACTTTGCATTATGGATACCGATGGAAAAGAAATTGCATCCACAGTGAGTATGGCTGAATGTGAGAAGCCGGCCATGGAATTTGCACAGTCACCTGCGGATTCACAGGAGATACAGGGATTTCAGTATTTTAAAATATATGACGAGCAGCAGTTAGAATATATTTTGATTGCTGGCGGTTCCGGAGAAGATGTTTATATGGTAGGCAAGATGGTGGCATTCCAGATACAGAATCTTCTTGTGGCCTATAAAGAAAGATTTGATAAGGACAATTTTGTAAAGAATCTTTTGCTGGACAACCTTCTTCTGGTTGATATTTACAGCAGAGCAAAAAAACTGCATATTCAAACCGATGTTAAGAGGGTCGTTCTGATCATTGAATCTGAGAGCAGCAAAGAGAATAATGTGCTGGAAATGGTACGTTCTGCAAACGGGAACAGCAGGGATTTTGTTACAGCAGTAGATGAGAATAATGTAATTGTAGTACATGATCTTAGTGGCGGGGATTCCCCGAAGGAAATTGATAAGACAGCAAAAACCATCGAGAATTATCTGGTAAAAGAAGGCTTAAAAGGGGTACGTGTGGCATACGGTACCGTGGTAAAAGAAATCAAGGAAGTAAGCCGCTCCTATAAGGAAGCCAGAATGGCCCTGGATGTAGGGAAAATATTCTTTGATGAAAGAAATATTATCGCATACAGCGAACTGGGTATCGGACGTCTGATCTATCAGCTGCCGATTCCACTTTGCAAAATGTTTATCAAAGAAATATTTGGCGGAAAGAGTCCGGATGAATTTGATGAAGAAACCCTTACCACCATCAATAAATTCTTTGAGAACAGCTTAAACGTATCGGAAACATCCAGACAGTTATTCATACACAGAAATACGCTTGTATATCGTCTGGATAAATTGCAGAAATCTACCGGCCTTGATCTGCGTGTGTTTGAAGATGCTATTACATTTAAGATTGCGCTTATGGTAGTGAAGTATATGAAGTATATGGAAAATATTGACTATTAAAGATATCCATTGCAAGGTATCAGCTATAAGATATCGATTATAAGATACCGGATAAGAAAGTTATTGTAGCGGAGGAGTTTTTTGTGACTGAGGAAAAGAAAGAAGTCAAAAAGAAACGGAAAAAGAAAAAAGTATCCAGTGAAAGTGACATTATTGTACTGGATCATGTCAGCAAATCCTACGAGTCCGGATCCCCGGCGCTGGATGATATCAGCCTACGGATCAAGAAAGGCGAGTTTGTTTTTATCGTAGGAGACAGTGGATCGGGTAAATCTACCATGATAAAGCTGCTTCTCAGAGAACTGAAAGCGACGGAAGGAAATATCCGGGTACTGGGTTATGACCTGAATCGGATCAGACATCGTAAGATTCCCCAGTTCAGACGTAATATCGGCATTGTTTTTCAGGATTTCCGTCTGTTGAAAGATCGTAATGTTTATGAGAATGTGGCATTTGCACAGAGAATCGTGCAGACCCCGACCAAGCTTATGAAAAAGAATGTTCCGGCAGTTCTGGCATCCGTTGGACTGGCTGGTAAATACAAAGCAAAACCAAAGCAGCTTTCCGGTGGTGAACAGCAGAGGGTAGCTTTGGCAAGAGCCCTTGTGAACGAACCGACTCTGTTGCTTTGCGATGAGCCTACCGGAAACCTGGATCCGAAGAATTCATGGGAAATCATGAATATGCTGGATGAGATCAATAAGTCCGGTACTACCATTCTGGTAGTAACACATAATAAAGAAATCGTTAACGAGATGAAGAAGAGAGTAATCACCCTGAAAAAAGGTGTCATCATAAGTGACGAGGAAGAGGGGGCATATATCGATGAGGATTAGTACGTTGTTTTACACCATCCGGCAGGGCTTCCGAAATATTTTCCGAAACAAGATGTACTCTCTTGCCTCTGTTGCAACCATTACAGCATGCCTGTTTTTGTTTGGTGTTATTTATTCCATTGTTATGAATCTGCAAAATATGGTCCATACTGCAGAAGAGGGTGTTTCTGTTACCGTGTTCTTTCAGGAAGATACCAGTGAGGATAGAATCAAGGAAATCGGAGAACTGCTTGTAAAACGGGTGGAGGTATCCAAGGTGGTATATGTTTCTGCGGATGAAGCATGGGAAAGCTTTAAAGAAGATTATCTGGGAGAGTACGCAGATGGATTTACAGAAAATCCCCTGGAAGGATCCCAGAACTATGAGATTTACTTAAGCGATGTATCGATGCAGAATTCGTTAGTTACGTATCTGCAGTCAATTCCGGAAGTGAGAAAGGTGAATCAGTCCCAGGTGACAGCGGATACGCTTACCGGATTAAATTCCCTGATCGGCTATATTTCGGTGGGCATTGTAGTGATTCTGCTGGGGGTATCGATTTTCCTGATCAGTAATACGGTTACCATCGGTATTAATGTCCGCAGGGAAGAGATTACCATAATGAAGTACATTGGAGCGACAGATTTCTTTGTCAGATCTCCTTTTGTGATTGAAGGTATCATCATTGGTCTTGTGGGAGCCGCCATTCCACTGGGAATCATATACTTCGTATATAACAATGTGGTAGATTATGTGCTGAACCGATTTTCTATTTTGACCAGCCTGCTGGAATTTTTACCGGTATCGGTTATCTTTGATACTCTTTTGCCGGTATCTTTGGGTATTGGTGTAGGAATTGGATTTATTGGCAGCTTTGTGACAGTTAGAAAACATTTACGCGTATAATTTTTCAGCTCTGCCGGAAAGTGCAGAGCTGATTTTATAGAGGCAGATACATGAAAAAGTCAAGAAAATGGAAACAATATGCAGCACTATTATGCCTTGTGTCATGTACCTTCAGCAGCAGCCACAGTGCATCAGCCATTTCCCTGTCGTCCATTACTTCAGAAAGCATCCGCGAAAAGGAAAGTCAGATATCGGATGCCCAGAACCAGAAAAAGCAATTACAGGCAAGTCTTACAGACGTCCAGAATATGAAAAAAAATCTGGAAAATGAAAAGAAAGATCTGGAAAATTATGTGGTTTCCCTGGATGCGAATCTGGAAGAAATACAGGAAAAGATAAACGAACTCAATACTTTGATTTCGGATAAAGAGGCTGAAATAGAAGAGACAGAAGAAGAACTGAAAGAGGCTATCCAAATACAGACAGATCAATACGAAGCCATGAAAAAGCGTATCAAGTTTATGTACGAGAAGGGCGACAATTATTATCTGGAATTGATGCTCAGTGCATCATCTTTTGGTGAGATGCTGAATAAATTTGATTATATACAGTCTTTATCCGATTATGACAGTAAGAAGCTCAGTGAATATGTTACAATCCGGCAGTATGTGGAGTTGTGCAAGGAAGAACTGGAAGCGGAAAAAGAGGTTCTGGATGAAGCAAAGGCCAGTGTACAGGCAGAAGAAGCATCTCTGGAAGATCTGATTTCTGAAAAAGAGGGTGAAATCGTTGCCTATCAGTCGGATATCAACAATAAGGCAGCAGCCATTGCGGAATACGAAGCAGACATAAAGGAACAGAATGAAATCATAGCCAGTCTGGAAGCTGCTGTGGCAGCAGAAAGAAAGCGGCTTGCAGAAGCAAGTGGGGTGAAACTGTCCTATGATGGCGGAGTGTTCTGTTTCCCTGCGCCTTCTTATACCAGAGTGTCAGATGATTACGGAAATCGTATTCATCCCATACTTGGAATACAGCAGTTCCATAACGGTGTGGATCTGGCGGCACCAAATGGCAGTCCGATCCTGGCTGCTTATGACGGAGAAGTGGTTGCTGCTACCTATAGCGGCAGCATGGGAAATTATATTATGATCGATCATGGGGATAGTATGTATACGATATACATGCATGCATCGGCTTTGTATGTATCCAAGGGAGATTTGGTTTCTAAAGGACAAAAGATTGCGGCAGTAGGATCCACAGGAAGATCCACAGGACCGCACCTGCATTTTAGTGTCAGGGTGAACGGAAGTTATGTTAGTCCGTGGAATTATCTGGGGTAAATAAATCATGAGGAGTGCTTTTGTGTGAAAAAAGAAAAAAGTGAGACTACGCAGAGAGAATACGCGTATTTCAGAGTCGGAATTTTAGTAGGATTACTGAGCGCGGCATTGTTTATTGGATTGACCATTGCAACAGTAAAAGTGGTGGAATACAGAAATGCCCGTTCTGTAGCTTCGACGAATGAAACAGCAGAAAGCGGTAGTAGCAGTGACAGTAACGATGGTGGTGATGGCAGTACACAGGAGGTCTATGAGTCTGTTTTAAATGACCGGACACTTTCCAAGATGGGATCCATTGAGCGTGTGATAGATGAGTATTATTACCTGGCTGAAGTGGACGAAGAAACATTGGAAGATGGTATATACCGTGGAATGGTGTCAGCGCTGGATGATAAATATGCGGATTATTTTACTGCAGAAGAACTGGAGGAACAGCTAAAAGATAACGAAGGTATTTACTATGGTATAGCGGCATATATCAGCATTGATAATGAAACCCTGTATCCCTATATCAGCGGGATTATCGAAGGCGGCACCGCAGAAGAGGCTGGGCTCCGGGCAGAAGATATCATTTATAAAGTAGATGGGGAAAGCACGTTTCAAATGTCTCTTTCCGACGTAGTGTCCCGGGTTAAAGGGGATGAGGGAACGAAAGTAACGCTGTCTATCATTAGGGGGGATGAAACCTTTGATGTAGAAGTGGAACGAAGAAAAGTGGATCGTCCCACAGTTACCGGTGAGATGCTGGATGAAGAGATCGGATATATCAGGATTTCGGAATTTGACAGTGTTACTGTTGATCAGTTTACAAAGAATTATCAGGAGATTCGGGAAGCAGGGGCAAAAGGTCTTATTCTGGATCTTCGTGGAAATCCGGGTGGTCTGCTGAATGCGGTGGTAAGCATTGGGCAGCAGATCCTGCCTAAGGGATTGATCGTATATACTGAGGATAAGGCAGGAAACCGGGAAGAGCATACCTGCGATGGTGAGCATGAGATTGACATTCCGCTGGTTGTCCTGGTCGACGGAGGATCAGCCAGTGCCTCCGAAATATTGACAGGAGCCATTAAGGATTATGGCGTTGGAACGATTATGGGAACGAAAACCTACGGAAAAGGTATCGTTCAGAAGATGTATGCTCTTTCCGATGGTTCTGCCATAAAGTTAACCGTCAGCGCGTACTATACTCCAAAGGGAAATAATATTCATGGAGTCGGAATTGAGCCGGATGTTGTAGTGGAATTTGATGCAGATGCATATTATTCTGAGGACAGAGTGGATAACCAGAAAGAGGCAGCGTTATCCTATCTTCAGGAACAGATTCCATAAGAATCCGGGAAGAGAACTGCTCTGCTTTCGGGAAGCAGGGCAGTTTTAATAAGAGGGTTACAAAAGATGATGAAACATTTTCGAAAAGTTGTATGGATCATACTGGCAGTTAATATTCTCATTTTGATCATATCGACCAAATCATTTCATGTAGATGATATGACCTTAAGTTCGGGGGACGTGTATCCTTTTAACAGAAACTGGACTCTGATCAGAGAAGACGGAACCGTGGAACCTATTGAACAGCTTCCCTATGCTGTCAGCTGCAGCTCCGGCGAGAGAATTCTATTGGAGAATACGATTCCAAAAGAATTTGCCGGAATGACACTGAATTTTATGACAACGGATAAAAAACTCCGGGTGCTTGTGGATGATGAAGTCATTTATGAATTTGGAATGAATGATAAAAAAGCATTTGGGCGTGCTCCCGGAAGCATTGAGAACTTTATTGATATTCCGGATAAGTTCGAACAGGGGCATATTGTCATCGAAATAACCTCGCCCTATCAAAGCAAGATGACCTTGATTAGTGAGATAACCGTTGCAAAAAGAGATGTGGCCATTATCCGTTTGATGGAAAACAACTTATGGAATATTGTGTGCAGTATCATCATAATACTGGCAGGTATTGTTTTGATCCTACTGGCAGTGATACAGAGGATTTCCGGAAAGAGCAAAACAGGTCTGATTTATCTGAGTATGTTCTGCTTTGTCAGCAGTATTTACTTTTTTGTGGAGACAAAGACGCTCAGTCTGTTTTATGGAAATCAGACTTTATATTCCAATCTG
>JBJENT010000097.1:0-17289 GCA_051880335.1 Lachnospiraceae bacterium | reverse complement strand
AACCACGTAAAGGAAGCTGCCGCTTCACGAATTTTCATTCGTTAAAGCGACAGCCCCTTTTGATAGCCCTCATAAAGTGGGCTTCGGTCGGTGCAAAACCGAGGGTCATCGAACCTTGTGCACCGTCTCACGTTCAATGAAACCGTATGACAACAAGCTAAATTGTGGCTATCCGGCAGGAAAAGTGCTTGAAAGTTATAAGAAACTATGCAACATGTTTATCTGTGCTTAGCGGGTTCGATGAATACGACCTGGTCTTGATATCGGAAAAACAAGCAGTAAAAAATTGTAATGGAAAATTTCTTAAGACCATGAAATTTGCTTCTAGCGACTAGATTTACCGCCGGACTTTTACAATTTCAGAAAGCAAGCGGTAAAGAAAAATGGTATTTCTTCAAGAAAAGAGTTACATTTTGAAAAACCATCTTTTTTTACTGCTCATTCTGTTACCAAAGATTTCCGGCGGTAACAAAAAATTGAAATTAGGAAAAAAACAAAAATCATTACGACTTCAAAGAACAAGAAGTCTTACAAGCAGTAAATGATGGAAAATGTAGGGCAAGTATAATTTGGTTCATATAAAAACACAGATTACCAGTTACATTGTCATGACTCGAGCAGATGTAAAAGAATACAGAAACAGTAGAATAAAGAAGTATGGCATTTCACTTGATTTTATAATCGGAAAGGCTATACTTCTTTTTTATAATTAAAAATTGTAAAAACATGTGATATTTTAAACCTGTGATGTGTTTTCATGATAGAGAAGGAGATGGAGGACAAATAAATGACAGACGCAGAGTACAGTATTTGCGTGGAAAAGTACATTAAAATGGTATATCGAATAGCGTTCCATTACTTTGGCAGTCGTGAAGACGCAGAAGATGTCACACAGGACGTTTTTATCAAGTTATATTCTTCCAACATATCCCGGGAAAAAGAGGAAGAAGTAAAAGCCTGGTTAATCCGAGTGACTACGAATGCCTGCCATAATCATTTCAGAAATCCGTTTCATAGAAGAAGGATTGATTTGGATGAAAGTGAATGGGAGCATATTGCAGATAAGGGCTGTTGTGAACAGGATTATATAGAGCGCAAAACAGTTATGGATGCGGTACTGTCATTGCCTGAAAAGGATAGGATCATTGTTTATCTGTACTATTATGAAGAATACTCCTGTTGTCAGATAGGGGATATTCTGCAGATGAAAGAAACAACGATTCAAACAAGGCTTGCCAGAGCCAGAGGCAAGCTGAGAAGCATACTTGCAGGTAGTTTTCCGGAGAAAGTCCCGGTGAAAGTACCGGTAAATGTTCCGGTGAAAGGAGCTTATGATGGATTATAAAGAAATATATCAGAAAGCGGTGGATGAACTTACTCCTTCTTATGAACTGGTAAATAAAGTAAAGGGATGTAAGGAGAAAAAGATGATCAAATTCAGTAAAAGAAAAGTTGTAGTAGTAGCTTTGGCTGCTTGTTTATTGATAGGTACCACTGTTTTTGCAGCCGGACATATTGCTACTTATCGAAGCTGGTCCGGGGCAAATGATGAAATAGAAGATTATGCGACAGCATGCGAAAGAGCAGTGGAATTGGATATACAGACCAAAATTCCGGAGCAGCTTTCCAATGGGTATGTATTTGAAAGTGCAACCATCGGTGGCATGGAAGGCCTGGATGAAAATGGCAATTCCGTGGCAAAAGGAAAGAACTTTATTGCCACTTATACCAAAGATGGGTGTCCAAAACTTAGATTGTTCATTGACCCTCTCTTCGAAGAGATGGAACACACCGATTACAAGGAATGCAAAGAAATAAATGGTACAGAAGTATATTATGATGAGATTACCTATAAATTTGTTCCACCAAACTATGAACTGACGGAAGAGGATAAACAGAATATGGAAAGACCTGATTATGAGATAAGCTATGGCTCTGATGAGGTAGAAATCATGGTAAGCACCGGTATTAGTTTTATTAAGAGTCAGAAAGGATACAACATGTTCTGTTGGGATGGTGATATGACAACGAATGAGTGGTTTACAATCGCAGAAGAACTGATGCAGTAATCGGAAATAAGATTGCATATGTTAATGCGCTAAGCTGTGTAGAAAAATAAAGCAGAAAAATAAAGCAAGATAATAGAGCAGGATAATCGGGCAGAAAAATCGAGCAGGATAAGATGAGTGACGAGCTGAGTGATGATAAATATCATTCGGCTCGTTTTTTTGACGAAAAAATAGTTTCGTGCTATGCTTTTAGTGCATTATAAAATTGAAGTCAAACATCCGATAGAATTTGAAAAGAGATCATCGGATATATACATAACTCGGAGTATACAAATGAACATTACTATCTTAGAGATGGCACAGGCTACAATAGAGAGCTTTGGTGGTTTAATCTGCATCATGCTGGCAGTTATCATCATCATGAATGGATATAAAAGAGACAGCTGGAAGTATCTGAAATGGATGTTTTTTTCCATGTCTCTGATTCTTTTTTCAGAAGCAACTACCTATATTTTTCGGGGAAATACAGACATATTCAGCATCCTCATGAACAGAGGTGGCAATTTTATTGTATTTCTTCTGAATATTGTTATGATCAATCTGTTTACCTGTTGCATATATAGTCTGTTTGGTGAAAGAGGTGAGACGCCAAGCGCAATTTATAAAAAGCTCGTATGGGTTTGTTCCACGATCAGTTTCCTGATTCTGGTTACGAATTTTTTCACCAAATGGATGTACTACTTTGATCAGGCTAATGATTATCACAGGAATACAGGCTGGTATGTTTATGCTTTATTTGATCTGATATGTATTATCATTGGTTTTGCCATGTGTATACGTTATCGTAAAGCTGTGAGAAAGGGGATGCTTGCAGCCCTTTTGATTTATGCCATGGCACCGATTATCTCCATTACACTGCAGATGTTTATCTATGGTATATCCATAACAAATATTGGTGTTTTTATTGCCCTGATCCTGATGCTTCTGGTCTATTTGCGGGAGTGGAGCAAAACGAAGGAGAGAAAAGATAAAGAGAGAAGAAAGCTTGATATGATTGTTTTATTTATCATTATGACAATCAGTATGGGGGCCTCTCTCTTTTCCTGTCTTGTTTCCCTTCATCGTATTGCTGCCAGAAATTCTGAGAATAACAGCATTCTGATTGCGCAAATGGTAAAGAACAGTGTAGAAAATGAGTTTCTAAAACCGATTATCGTTTCTGAAACCATGGCAAATGACTACAGTCTGAAGGAGTATATGAAAAAGAGCAGCGGCGATTCTCCGGAAAGCGTGGAAAATGAGGTGGCTTCTTATCTGGATTCTATCCGGACCGGTTTTGGCTATCCGATGGTTTATGTTGTTTGTGATGCATCAAAGGCCTATTATACCTGTGATGGGATATGCGAATATATAGATATCGAGAATAACGAACAGGATGCCTGGTATAAACGGTTTGTAGAGGAAGGAAAGCATTATGATCTGGAGGTGGATACCGATGTGGTAAATCATTGGGATTTATCTGTCTTTGTAAACACGGAAATTACCGATGAAAACGGGAATTATCTCGGAGTATGCGGCGTCGGCATCGAAATGACAACCTTACAGGATTTTATTAAACGATATGAAGAGAAATATGACGTAAAAATCAATCTGATGGATAAAGAAGGACTGATACAGATTGATTCTGATATAGAACGCATCAGACGGGATTATCTCGACAATTCTTATCTGGATAAAGTTGATTCCAGTGACTTTTACTATGAAAAAGGTGAAGAATCCAGTCGCATGACAAAATATGTAGAGGCTCTGGACTGGTATCTGGTTGTGGAAGACTGTAATCCGGAAAAGATCAGTGTAATAGAGCTTACTACAACAAGCATTATCATTTTCCTGATCGGACTAATGATGATGGGAATCGTTTTTGCTGTTATCATGATCCGCGAAAGAAAAACATCAAGGGAGCTTAGGGAAAGAAGAGAAATATCCATAACAGATGATATGACAGGTCTGTTCAACCGTCGTGCTTATGAAGAAGACTGCTTGAAAATACAGGAAGCAGATCTGGTATCGAGAACGACCCTGATCATGATGGATCTGAACGGATTAAAAATGGTAAATGATACCTATGGGCATATGGCAGGTGATGAGTTGATCATTGCAGCCGCCAAGTGCGTACGGACATCCATGGGTAAATATGGAAAAGTATATCGAATCGGTGGGGATGAATTTATGGCATTAATGGAATGTAACAGTGACCAGTTAAATGACATGATTCATACCTTTGAACATGTAGTAAACAGCTGGAAAGGAACCTATCCATGTAAACTCTCCATATCAAAGGGTATTGTAGTATGCAAAGAACATGAAGATCTTACTTTTGCTGAGATCAAAGAACTGGCAGACAAACTCATGTATGAAGATAAAAATAAATATTACGAATCAAAGTGATGTGTAAACAATCAAAGTAATGTGCTTGATTTTTAACATGAAAATGCTATACTTTTGATAAAGGCAGGATTAGTACATCGGTAGTATGCCAGCTTCCCAAGCTGGAGAGGCGGGTTCGATTCCCGTATCCTGCTTTTTGCTGAGAATATGATAAATGCCAGGAATCCAGCAAATATGAGGTTCCTGGCATTTTTATATTTTGCACTGCAGTCTAAAATATTGGAAAAAGTGCACTGTTTGGGGCATTTGTGTTCCACGATATGTTCCACGATGGGTTTCGCAGAAATGAGGTAATCATGTATTCGGATGTTCTTAAACTACTTGCAATGGTATGTATGGTGATCGATCACGCTGCCATTGCACTGATGAAACTGGCACTGGATGCCCCTATATGGTCCGGTATACCGCTTGACAAACTGCAGATTTTGTTTGAGGTGCTGCGGCAGATTGGAAGAGTATCCTTTCCTATTTTCTGTTTTATGATCGCAGAGGGTTTTTACAAAACAAAAAACAGAGCCGGATATCTGGGAAGGCTGCTCCTTTTTGCTATTCTGTCGGAGATTCCCTTTGACCTGGCTCTGCTGGGTGAACTGACTTTGCAAAAACAGAATACCATGTTTACGCTGACCATCGGCCTTGCCACAATCTGGGGAATGCAGAAAGCAGAACGGAAATATATGGCCACCGGATGGGAAGGAATGGCCCAGCTGATAGCTCTGGCCATCGGATGTGGCGGAGCTTATCTGCTGCGGACCGATTATTCCTATCAGGGAGTGGCTCTGATAGCCATATTCTATCTGTTTCGGGAGAAGAGATGGTGTGCCTGCCTGCTGGGATATTTGAGTATGATCTATGAACCATACACCATATTCGCATTTATTCTTCTGATGTTTTATAATGGAAAAAGATGGAAAACAGGAAGGGCATGGCAGTATGCGTTATATCTGTTTTATCCGGTACATTTGACTGTTTTATATGGCGTTCGAATGTTGTTGTTAAAATAGAAAGATGTTACAATATATGCAACTGATTCGTTATCACAAAATTTACTAGAATATTGAAGGGTTTGTGAAAATATGTGTCTGTTGAATTCGAATATAAGGAGAAGAGTGAGGAGAGAAAATGGGAAAGGACATATTGCTAACAACAACACCTACTGTAGAAGGGTATGAAATTGTAAATTATATAAAGTATATCAGTGCAAATAAGCATTTTAAATTAGGGCTAGGCGATTCTATAGGGCAAGTAATGGTTGATGCTTTAGCGAAAACAAGAAATTATTATATTAATCGTGAGCTTGCTGTTGAAGAAATAATAGGTGAATTAAAGAAAAAGGCAACGGGAAATGCGATAGTTGACTTTAAAATAGATTATGTTTATTTGCAAAATGACTATTTTGATATGATAGCTTCTGGCACGGACGTAGATATTGTTAAGATTGAAGAGCCTGTAGATGATATTCCCCAATACGATCATAGGGATTTTGTTGTGGGTTCATATAATCTTGATTGTGATTTGCGTATTTCTGGCGCAAGATTCACACATTGTCTGGAAAATGGGAAAATGTTTTTATGCTTAAGGGGAACTGCTTTAAATTCTTTATGTAAGAATAAGCTAATTGCTTTTTCAGCAAGCATCACGGGCACGACAGTTTTTGGCGAAAAGGTGGAATTATCGGAAGCTCTATTTGCAAATGTACAAATGGGTAGAGAGAATGATAAAACGTATAGCGCAGATTTTGAAACAGAACTATTAGAAATACCAGAAAAAAATGATGTACTTCGTTTGATAAAATCGGTATCTGTATATGTAAATAAAGTGGTTACAGATAGCGGAATCATAGAATCTGACCATTCTTTGGACATGGAAGCAACGGAAAAGGGACTAGTCGGATTGAGACAAGAATATGGAAGTATTGCAGTTAGAATGCCATATCAAACGCCAGAGGAATGGTTTTGCAGTTGTGGTATGGTAAATAGTATATCAGACGATGTTTGTCCAAAATGTGGAAAAGAATTAAAAAGAGATAGTGTGATTACTTGCAGTAAAGAGATATCAGATTCAGAAGAATTTGACATATTGTTCCATATACATGCGATGCAGCAGATGGGCAG
Organism: Lachnospiraceae bacterium; assembly: GCA_051880335.1. Taxonomy (GTDB): domain Bacteria; phylum Bacillota; class Clostridia; order Lachnospirales; family Lachnospiraceae; genus 1XD8-76. Next base: position 10,718 of record JBJENT010000097.1, on the reverse strand, counting down.
TGCTAAGGAGATGTTACTGTATGCTGAAAGTCTAAACTCATCGGATATAAAATTTAATACAATGATTATTCCAGAACTTAAAAAGTATGCAGGGCAAGAAAGATTGTATGGTCCAATGAAAGGTTCTATGAACAGTTATTTTCGAACAATGTTTTTGAATGATGAACCAACAGAAACAAAGACAATTGACATACAGTAGAAAGAGTTTGTGTGAAAAACTTTACTATTATATGAATATTCTTTTAAAAATATTTGGTAAGACAATATATGTAAATTGATAAATTATAGTTATATGATGTTGGGGGCTGAAAAAATGAAATTAATGTTTATTGGTGCGGATCATGAAGTGACGGGCAGTTGTCATTATCTGGAAGCATGCGGAAAGCATATTCTGGTGGACTATGGTATGGAACAGGGGCAGAACTATTTTGAAAATGTGGAACTGCCGGTGCAGGAAGCACTCATTGATTATGTGCTGCTTACCCATGCACATGTGGATCATTCCGGACTTCTGCCGCTTTTGTATGCAAAGGGATTCCGGGGACAGATCGTGACTACAGAGGCAACAGCAGATTTGTGCAGCATTATGTTGCGTGACTGTGCTCATATCCAGATGCAGGAAGCAGAGTGGAAAAACCGGAAGGCAAAACGAAGCTCCCAGGTGCAGCCTGCGGTGCCACTGTATACCCTGGAAGATGCGGATGGTGCAATAAAACGCTTGGTTGGCTGTGCCTATGGAGAAGAGATTGATCTTTGTGAAGGCATTAAAATCCGCTTTACAGATATTGGTCACCTGCTTGGCTCGGCCAGCATTGAGATTTGGATTACGGAGGCTGATGTTACAAAGAAGATTGTTTTTTCCGGTGATGTGGGAAATTTGAATCAGCCGCTCATAAAGGATCCGGCCTATACAAAGGATGCAGATTATGTAGTCATGGAATCCACCTACGGAGATAGAATCCATTCGGATAAAAAACCGGACTATGTAAAGGAACTGGCTGAAATCATACAGACCACTTTAGATCAGGGGGGAAATGTTGTCATCCCATCTTTTGCGGTAGGCAGAACACAGGAGATGCTGTATTTTATCCGCCAGATTAAAGAAGAAGGGCTGGTAAAAGGTCATGATAAATTCCCGGTTTACGTGGATAGCCCTCTGGCTGTGGAAGCAACAGAAATTTTCAACAGAAATATAGACAACTGTTTCGATGAAGAAGCAATGGAACTTGTAAGAAAGGGAATCAATCCGATTCGCTTCCCGGGCTTAAAGCTTACTATCACAGGGGAAGAATCCAAGATGATTAACTTTGATAATGAGCCTAAGGTTATTATTTCTGCTTCCGGCATGTGTGAGGCAGGCCGAATCAGACATCACCTGAAGCATAACTTATGGCGTCCGGAATGTACGATTCTATTTGTAGGCTATCAGGCTGTAGGAACATTGGGACGTGTTCTTCTGGAAGGAGCAGAATCCGTTCGCCTCTTTGGAGAACCTGTGGAAGTACGTGCTCAGCTGAAAACCTTAGAGGGGATGTCCGGGCACGCTGATATGAATGGACTGATAGGCTGGCTTCAGGGATTTGAAGAAAAACCAAGAAGAGTCTTTATTGTCCATGGCGAGGATGCAGTTTGTAAATCCTTTGCACAGCGTCTGAAAGTGGAATATGGATATCGGACTTATGCACCATATAGTGGCACAGAATTTGACATGGCAACCGATAGACTGCTCTTTGAGGCTTCACCGGTACCGATTAAGAAGAAAGTGGTTGTGGTTACCGGCGTATATGCACGTCTGGTGGATGCAGGTAAACGTCTGATGGCTGTTATCGAGAAAAATCATTTCGGAGCCAACAAGGATCTGGCCAAATTTGCAGATCAGATCAATGCCCTGTGCGACAAGTGGGATCGATAATTCTGGAAATCTGATATGATAAATGTACAATGTAAAATCACAAAATGTTGAGTTTATTATAGGAGAAAAAAGTGGATAAAAGATTAAAATGCCTTGGGAAAGTGGGGATAGTAAATATTGTTGCAAAATTGTACAAAATTGCTATTGTGTTTACATTATTGGGAAGTGTGTTATGCTCACAGGTTTGCAATGTTAAGGCAAAAAGTGTGATTGTTGAAGATGAATTGTTTAATGATGCTAATTTAAAGTATTTATCAAATAAGTATGATATTGGTATTAATCAATCAATTTTCAAAACCATGTCTACAATTGAAAATGAGATTACGGATGATGAGTTACGTTTAAGCTATTTAAAGGACTGTGTAGATAAGCTGTGTAGTGATCAGCTGTTGAAAGTTGATGAATGGATGATTTCGGGACTTGATGGGGGGTATGGATATAAGGAACAACAACTTAAAGATGCAACAACATACTTTATTCATAATCTAATGACAAATACGAATGAAGATGACGACTTTTATCCAATGATAAAGGATAGCATTGATAAAGCTTATAGCTATTATAAACCTGTATATGATGTGATTGATAAATTAGTAGAAGATAACAATCTTCTTGCAGAAGATTTAGAACAAGAGTTGAGAAATGATGCAGATTTTTGTGGTTTATTTAATGTATATTCTGGAGAATGGCAAGGCTCAATTTATGAAGGATTATCGTCAGAAAAAGAGATGGATAATTTCTTTTCTACATTTTATGCCAAAAAGCCAGATGAACTTGATGAAATAAAAGATTTAGAACCTTATTTATACAAATTATTGGATGCTTATTTTATTTCATTTGTTTACTATGATACTATTTCAACGATTATGGAATACTGTCCAAACACGCTATTGTATCAGGGATTAAGCCAATATGTGAAAGATAATCAGTTATATACATTGGCAAATTACATTCTTCAAGAGGATCTTTTGAAAGATGTTTTTGATATTTTTTCAAAGACCTTGAAGGAAAGAAATAATGACACAACCATCCACCCGGAATTGTTAATTGTCAAGGTGGTATTTGATAGTACAATAAAATGTATTGAAGTGAAATATAAAGTGAGCTTGCCGGGAATTGATGACTATATTAAGGCTAGCTATTTGTTGAGTTTTGCTTATACCTTAGATGGTGCTTGTACAAGAATTATTACGAACATGGTTGGAAATGATTCGCGCACAGAGCTAATTGAAGATTATAAGACGTTATGGGATGCAAAACGAAGTACACTTATTGCATCAATGAACTGTTACAAAAAATTGACAAGTAAGGATTTGTATATAAAGGGATTGGATAACTGGATTCAGTTTTTACAAAATGATTATACATTTGAAAAATATATAAGTATATGTTTAGCATGTGCAAACAATGAACGAGCAGAAGATTTACTTGCTAACAGTTCGATAGAATGGCGTGTCGATTCTGATAAAATGGTACGATTAGGATCTCCCATTCCTAAGATTTATTATCTGGAAGAACAACAAGATGCTTTCCCGCTTATGACAACGAATGGAACAATTATTGGAAAAGTAATTGTTGATGGTGGAATATGTATGATTGGGAACGATATTACGATTCCGCACATAATTGTTAATTCAACAGGCAGTCAGATTAATGTTTTTGGAACAAATTATAATCTTATTAACATGACTGTAAATGGAACGTTAGCGGATTTGGGTAGTGCTTTAGAAATCTCACATCAGCTAGATGTAACGAACGGAACAATTGTATGTGAAGACAGACCATGTTCTATTTATACACAGAATGCAGTATTAACAAATGGAAACCTAAAAAATGTTAATCTCACAACGACAGATACGTTAGAAATAAATAATACATCTGAGTCATCATGTGTTGAAGACTGCTATTTGAAATCTGATAAAAAGATAGTACTATCTGGAAATGTTAAAGAAACAATAATTGATTCTCCTGCTATTTATGGTGGAGGTAAATTGACAGATGTTGAAATGAATACGGATAAGTACTATTGTAATCAGATTGCTAATTTTTATGGGGAAAATGTAATTGATGGAAAAGTGGTAGTAACAGAATCAGGTTTTAATGTTAATAGCGCTACAATAACAGTAAAAGACGATTTTAGAATACAGAGTGAAAACGAGGATGGTGAATACGGACAGACAATGGGGTATTTGTCTATGACAGATTCGGATGGACATTTGTTAGTTTTGGGAGATTTTTATGCGCAGGGAAGAGAAGCTAGTAGAACTGCTTTTGGAACAAGTATGGTTTATAGTTTAAAATATGGTGTCCTCGAATTGAAAGGTGATTTTTATCAGTACAATTTTAATGCAACAGATACTTTTAACTATTCATCTGTAGATGAGCAAAAGGCATTAACATTTGTGGCGGATGTGAATCATAGAGTAGTTCTGTCGGGAAGTGGGAAACAAAAAATTTACTTTGAATATTATGAAACATGTGGTGATGTAAGTGACTATTGGGGATTTGGAAAATTAATTACTGATAATAGAAATGTAGAGATTATTTCGGGGATTCGATTAAAGGATATACCTGATGATTTATATTTTGAAGGCGATGTTGATTACATTCGTATTAATTCAGGAATCATTGGTTGGGGAGAGAATAGAAGGATTTCTATTAGTGGAAGTTTGAATAAGGTTCTTTCTTATCATAAGAATGATGGTGATCAATGGCCAAAAGGATTTTGTTTTGATGTCAAAGGAGATTTGAATATTTGTGGAGAATTAACAGATGGTGAGATTGTAACAGAAGGGAATTTGAATTATACGGGAACAACATATTTGACTAATTCAATAGTAGAAGTAGGAGGAAATTGTAAGAGTGATGGTACTTTAAAATTATGTAATAGTGAGATGACAATAGGAGGAGACTGGACTATTGGTGATAAAGGAATAACTATCCAAAGCGATGCAGAGTCACTTATTACTGTAGAGAAAAATTTGAAGTTTCAACAGAGCAAATATTTGACCAAAATCTATAACTATGGATTGTGGAAAGTTTCAGGGGATATTAATGATCCTATGTATAATGCGATTACAGGATTGCTGGAATTGGACGGAGAAATTCAAACGATAACAGGAATCGGTTCATTTGAAAATTTGAGGCTTTCAAATGATGAAACTATATTTAATACAAGCTTTACTTGTAAAGGATATTTTGACCATCAAAGACGACCATTTATTCTCAATAGAGAGTGCACTTTTATCGACTATGATGGAGATGGATTAAAAGATAATATTGATTCTTATCCGCTGATTGCTAATGTGAGTGTGCAGGAAAGCGACTATTATGTTTCAGGGGAAAAATGTGGTGACTGGTATTGTACGGAGGTTGAAATTCTTCCGAAGGGAGATTATTTCGAAATATCAGATGACAATGGAAGAACTTGGAAACGTAGTCTTCTTATTGAAGAGAATGGGGCTGATTTGTCAGTAATATTTTTGATGAGGACGAAAGACGCCCAAAAAATCACAAAAAGTGTCACAGTATCACTTAATATCGATACGGATGTCCCTACAATAGATATTAAGAATCCAGGTCGATTTGAAACTAGTTTTATTGATATTAAAACAGGAGCAAGTGGAATCAGTAAAGTAACTGTTCAGCGAGACAATGATGAAATTAGTGATATTACACTGACATATGGAAATGGATATAAATTTGAGAGAAATGGATTATATGTTTTTTCAGTCTTAAGTAATTCTGGGAAAAAAGTAGTTCATTCTTGTAGAATCTATGGTGGAAGTGATACTTCAATCAAATCAATCAAAGTTAATGGTATTGATATTGGAGAAATTGCGGATGGCGTATATGAATATTGCGTTATTTACAATGAAGAAAATGAGCCTGATATTCAGGTGGTTGCCAATGATATAGATGCAAAGGTATTGATAACTAATATAGATAGGTGGGAAAAGGAACCGATTTGTATAACGGTGATATCTGGTAATCAGGAAGTGCAGAAACAATATATTCTTCGGCTTTCAAAACCACAATGTACGCATGAAGCGACACATAATGTTATTGTGAAAGAATGTACCTGTGTAGAAGACGGGTGGAATGACATAGTATGTGATTATTGCGAGACTATTGTGGGACATTTCTTGACACCAAAAATGAATCACTTATTTGGAGATTGGATTCTTGCTGAAGAAGCAACTGAGGAAAAAGAAGGTGAAATGATTCGAAACTGTGAGAGATGTGGGGAAGAGGAAAATGTTAAAATTCCTCAGTTATGTGAGCACACACACACTTTTACTGGTAAAGAGGAAATCATTACTGAGGCTACCTGCGAAGTCTCTGGAAAGAAAAAAGTATACTGTAGCGAAGATAATTGTTTTGAATATATAGAATTGACAATAAATGTAACAGAACATTTATGGGAGAGCAACAGAACGATAGATGTCGAACCGAGCTGTGTACAGGTGGGGCAATCTTCTATACATTGTCAGAACTGTGAACAGATTGATGATGTTGTCATTTTGCCAACGAATCTTCATCAATATGGAGATTGGACAATTCAGAAAACACCAACTTATACAGAAGAGGGAATTGAGACCCGAGAATGTAAGATATGTCATGCGGAAGAAAAAATGAGGATTCCTGTGTTACAGGAAGTACACCCAATTAGTATTTCGTTTGAGAAAAACAGTTATATTGTTGAAAAGCTGGGGACAATTGAAGAGATATCAGTTGTTTTTGTGCCTGGAACAACATCAAATAAGAACTATCAACTGACTTCGGATGATATGAGTGTTATTCAAATAGTAAATAACCAGTGTGTTGCTATGAAAGAAGGGACTGCAAATATTACTGCAATTTCAGAAGATGGAGAGTTGATCACAGAATGTTATATTACTGTGATTGCAGGTGAAGAGAAAGAAGCGGACCAAACAACTGGTGGAGAAGACACTTCATTAAGTGCTGGTGATTCGCATACGCATAAAACAAATGAAAAGAATGCGACTAGTAACACAATTTTGAATATTCCAGATGAAACTGTGGGAAAAGAAGTTGCTAAACCAGAAGAAGCCCAAGCAGAAGAAAATGTGGAAGCCACTGAAAATGTATCTAAACAAGATCTGGGTGTAAGTATTAACACAGATTATTCGAACCAAATAAAGAATGGTGACTTGGTTGATGATAATTTGCCTTGGAAGCCTTTGAATAATGTTGATAATTTGACTATGGTTGAGAAATTAATTTTATCTCAGGTTGAAAATCAACCATTATCGGAAATAGAAGTAGATTTAGATACGGAATCTGTTATTTCTAAATACATTTTGCAAAAGGTTATGGAATCAGAAAAAACAATTGTTTTAAAACAAGGGAAGGCAAAATGGATAATTGTGGGTTCGGAGAAGGGAGATATAGTCAATAATATTGATTTTGGTATAACTGAATTCCCAGATATGGACTTGATACCTAAAGCATGTGTAGATAAATATATTAATGATAGCAAAATACTAGAAATTGAACTCTCACACAATGGTGAATTCGGATTTGAACCTATATTAATATATGAACTTGGAAAAGAGAATGCAGGAAAATTCGCAAATATGTTTTACTATGATGAGCTGAAAAATGAAATTAGAATAGTTAATTCATGTGTGATTACGAGTGATGGGAATGCAAAGTTTAAAATGTCCCATGCTTCAAAATATGCGATTGTTATTTGCGATAAAGATTTGAATGTAGATGAGTCCGAGTCTAAAGAAATAAATATCTATATGGTATTTCTTTGTCTGTGCTTTGGAGTTGGATTTTGTATTATTACTAGAAATGTATTAAATAATATTCCTGATAAAAAAAGAAGGTAGAAAAGGGGATAAAAAAATGAGCCTGGCAGATCAGATTTTTATTAACATGTGTAAAGATATTCTGGAAAACGGAACCAGTACGGAAGGGGAAAAAGTTCGTCCTCATTGGCCGGACGGAACTTCTGCGTACACCATTAAAAAATTCGGTGTGGTAAATCGATATGACCTTTCCAAAGAATTTCCGATTATGACACTGAGAAAGACCGCTTTAAAGAGTGCCACAGATGAGATGCTCTGGATCTGGCAGAAAAAATCCAACAATATCCATGATCTGCACAGCCACATCTGGGATGAATGGGCGGATCCGGATGGTTCCATCGGAAAAGCATACGGATACCAGATGAGTGTAAAGCATGTTTACAAAGAAGGCATGATGGACCAGGTGGACAGGGTGATCTATGATTTGAAAAACAATCCTTTCAGCAGAAGGATTATGACCAATATTTATGTGCATCAGGATCTGCATGAGATGAATCTTTATCCCTGCGCCTATTCCATGACCTTTAATGTGACACAGAAAAAGGGTGATGATAAGCTGACACTGAATGCGATTTTAAATCAGCGTTCCCAGGATGTGCTGGCAGCCAACAACTGGAATGTGGTTCAGTATGCGGTGCTGGTACATATGCTTGCGCAGGTGTGCGATATGAAAGTGGGCGAACTGGTGCATGTGATCGCAGATGCCCATATTTATGACAGGCATGTTCCCATCATCAAAGAACTGATTCAGAGAGAGCCATTACCGGCACCAAAATTCTGGCTGAATCCTGAGATTCACGATTTCTACCAGTTCACCAGAGATGATGTGAAGTTAGAGGGTTACGTAACCCACCCGCAGATTGAGAACATTCCAATCGCTATTTAAAGCAATACAAAGCTGCTCTGTAAGCTGTGGCTCCGCAAAGCAGCAGAAACACTTTTAGAGATTATCAGGGAGAAAGTACCATGAATATTATTGTGGCAGTGGACGAAAACTGGGGGATAGGTAAGAAGGGAGAACTTCTTGTCCGGATTCCCAATGACCAGAAATTTTTCCGGGAAGAGACTACCGGGAAGGTGGTTGTTCTGGGAAGGAAAACCATGGAAACATTTCCGGGAGGAAGACCTCTTAAGAACCGGAAGAACATCATTCTGTCTACCAAACCGGACTATAAGGTGGAAGGTGCAGAGGTCGTTCATAGTATAGAAGAGCTTTTGGAAGCAGTGAAAGAGTATCCCAGCGAGGATGTTTATATCATTGGCGGCGACAGCGTTTATAAGCAGATGCTGCCCTACTGTGATGTGGCACATGTGACAAAAATAGACATGGCATATGATGCAGACGCATACCATCCCAATCTTGATAAGGACCCGGAATGGGAGATTACAGCGGACAGTGATGAGCAGGTTTATTTTGATCTGACCTATCATTTTGTAAAATATGAACGTAAAAAGGGTTAAGAAAACAGAAAAACGAAAAGTAAGTTTACCGGAAATCAGGGATAAGAAATATTGGAATTAAACTTGAACAGAAATAAAAGCAAACAGTTTGAACTGAATAAATGGGAACGGAAGAAAACCCTGCAGAACCAAAACAGATGGACGAAAAGAGTTGCCTGTCTGTTGCTGGCCTGTATCATGGGTTCCTTTCTTCTTACCGGTTGTGAGAAGATCAATCGGGATACAAAAATCGTGCTTACCGCCGGTTTTACAGAAGATGAGATATTCCGAATTGAGACTGCGTCCTGCTATAAAAAAGAAGTCATGGTTTACCTGACCAATATTCAGAACCAGTACGAGCAGGTTTATGGACCGGATATCTGGAATGTGAGCAAAAACGGAGTTACGCTGGAAGATAATATCAAAGAATCCGTACTTGCTCAGCTGGCTCAGATTAAGACCATGAATCTGATGGCCCAGAATTATGGCGTAGAATTGGAAAAAGAAGAAAAGCAGCAGATTGAGGAAGTGGCAGAAATCTATTACGATTCTCTGAATGAAACGGAGAAGGAGCAGATGGATGTTACCCTGTCCACCATTACACAGCTGTATACAGAATATGCCATTGCGGATAAGGTCTACCGGTATCTGATTCAGGATGTGAATCCGGAAATCAGTGATGATGAAGCCAGAACGATCACGGTGGAACAGATTCTGATCCGGACAACCAGACAGGATGGAAGTGGAAATACCATTGCTTTTTCGGAGGAAGAAAAAGAAGAGGCATATCGAACATGTGCGGAAATACAAAACCGGCTAAGGGATGGAGAAGAATTTGAAGTACTTGCCAGTTATTACAATCAGGCAGAAGCTGATACCATATCCTTTGGTAAGGGAGAAGTAGATAGTGTTCTGGAAACTGCCGGATTCAATCTGGGAAATGGTGAAGTTAGCGGTATCCTGGAAACCAAAGAGGGATATTATATCCTGAAATGCATCAGTACCTTTAACCGGGAAGAAACGGATGCCAATAAGATCAAGATCGTAGAAGAACGGAAAAAGGAGATATTTAATCAGGAATACGATACCTTTGTAAAGTCCCTGACCAGAAATATGAACAAACAGCTCTGGGATGAAGTGACGCTGATCCGGGATCCGGAAGTGAAAACAAGTGACTTCTTTGAGGTGTATGACGAAAACTGTACCTTTTAAAAAAGACATTTTTTAAGGGGAAAGTCTTTTTTATAAAAAATTAATAAATGCCGGAAAGCCCGTAAATTCAAGGAAAAACGGAACGTTATTAGCACTCATTAAGGATGAGTGCTAATTTTTTCTTGACTTGGGAAGGTGGTGGAGCTAAACTGAATAAGAAGCGAAAATCTGATTGACAGAGAAAAGATTATAGCGAAAAGAAAGAAAAACAGTAAGGTAAGGAGTGTTGATTATGGCAATGAAAAGTGGAAGTTTATCAATTAACAGCGACAATATTTTCCCGATCATCAAAAAATGGTTGTATTCCGATCAGG
>JBJENT010000096.1:0-3215 GCA_051880335.1 Lachnospiraceae bacterium | reverse complement strand
TGCAGCCAGAAATTCACCGATAATGACACCTACCAGAGCCAGACCGATGTTAACTTTCATCGTGCCCAGGATAACCGGTATATTAAATGGAAGAACGACTTTAAAAAGCTGATCTCTCTTTGTGCCTCCAAGAGTTTTGATCAACTTAAGCTTTTCCGGGTCAGTCTGTCGGAATGCTGTATACAGACTGATGATCGCACCAAATACAGCAACGGAAATGCCGGCTACTATGATGGTATTCATACCGGTGCCAAGCCAGACAATAAACAAGGGTGCCATAGCTGACTTTGGTATGGAATTCAGAATAACCAGATAGGGATCCAAAACTTCGGATAAGAGATGATGATACCAAAGCAGCATTGCAGTCAACATACTAATCAGAAGTACAAGTGAAAAACTGATCATGGTTTCAGCCAAAGTGATGCCAATATGACTCATCAATTGACCTCCTTGATACATTTCCTTCATACATATCAAAATTCTGGATGGACTGCTGAAAAAGAAAGGATCAATATAGTTCTTATCCGCAGTGATTTCCCATAGTGCGAGAAATATTATCAGAATAAGCAGCCGCACAAAATGAATCAGATAATGATGAGATCTATGTTTTTTTTCATAAGCTTGTTGTTTCGTCATATCCTTCCAACTCCTTCCAGATCAAGTTAAAATATTGTCGAAATTCCGGGGCATTACGGGAAGCAATTAGGCTATCGTCCTGTAAGGTGAGACGGATCGGAATCTGCGAAACCACAGTGGCCGGACGTCTGCTCAGAATGATGATATGGTCTGCAAGAGCTATAGCCTCTGAAATATCATGTGTCACAAGAATCGCTGTTTTGCCCTGTTTACGGATGATTCTGGCTATATCTCCGGAAACGGAAAGCCGGGTCTGATAGTCAAGAGCACTGAAAGATTCATCCAATAAAAGCAAATCAGGCTCAAGGGCCAGAGTACGAATCAGAGCCGCTCTTTGTTTCATTCCACCGGATAATTCACTGGGGCGTTTGTTTCGAAAACTCCAAAGTCCATAATCTTTCATGTATTTTTCTACCAGAAGCTTTGTATGCTTATCGTATTTATGATTTATTTCCAAACCCAGTATGATATTTTTATAGATACTCCGCCATTCAAATAAATGATCCTGTTGAAGCATATAACCGATTTTAGGCGATTCGGATCTGGTCAGCATGGGAAACAGTATTTTGCCGGAATCTGCATCCATCAGTCCGGCAATCAAGGAAAGAAGTGTTGATTTCCCACATCCGCTTGGACCTACAATAGCTACAAAATCCCCTTGTTTTATCGAAAAAGATATATCTGTAAGGGCTACCGTTTCACCTTGCATAGAGTGGTAAGAATAATTTAAATGCTGAACGCTTAAATAGATGTTTTCCACAGTGGCCTCCGTAGCTTTTTGAAAAGATATATTGTATTTTATGTTTTTTGTGAAAAAGGGTGCTATTTTTGTCAAATTTAGGTTTGACTTTTCTTGTCATAATAGAAAAGATATGCTAACATTACTTTTGATTATCTCGTTTGGTTTTCTTTTTCAGCCTGAAAATCATTCAGATACAACATTTATGTTATCGGAGGAAATATCTATGGCACAGTTATGGGGCGGTAGATTTACAAAAGAAACAGATGAGCAGGTATATCAGTTTAATGCCTCCCTTTCTTTTGACCGGAAATTATATAAAGAAGATATTACAGGAAGTATCGCACATGCCAAAATGCTTGCAAAGCAGGGGATTATTTCTGAACAGGATAAAGATGATATTCTGAATGGATTGAATGGCATTTTAAATGATATTGAAAATGGAACACTTGATTTTGATCCGGCATATGAAGACATTCACAGTTTTGTGGAAGCAAATCTGATTGATCGTATAGGCGATGCCGGAAAAAGACTTCATACAGGCAGGAGTCGAAATGATCAGGTGGCACTGGATATGAGAATGTATACCAGAACCAAGGTGGCACAGACGGATCAACTTTTGAAAAACATGTTGGAAACTATTTTACGGATCATGGAAGATAACCTGGAAACCTATATGCCGGGCTTTACCCATTTACAGAAAGCGCAGCCGGTTACATTAGCCCATCATTTTGGCGCTTATTTTGAAATGTTTAAGCGTGACAGACTGCGTATGCATGATATCTATGACAGAATGAATTATTGCCCCTTAGGTGCAGGAGCACTTGCAGGGACTACCTATCCGCTGGATCGGGATTATACAGCAAGTCTTCTTGGGTTCGAAGGCTCTACCTTGAACAGTATGGATTCGGTATCGGATCGGGATTATCTGATCGAATTTCTTTCTGCGCTTGCTACAATCATGATGCATCTGAGCAGATTCAGTGAAGAAATCATTATCTGGAACAGTAATGAATATCGTTTTGTGGAAATTGATGATGCATATTCCACCGGTTCATCCATTATGCCCCAGAAAAAGAATCCGGATATTGCAGAGCTGGTTCGTGGAAAAACCGGACGTGTATATGGAGCTCTTACCAGTCTTCTTACGACTATGAAAGGAATTCCTCTGGCATACAACAAAGATATGCAGGAAGACAAAGAAATGGCTTTTGATGCCATGGAAACAGTTCAGAACTGCATTGTACTTTTTGACGGAATGATTTCTACCATGAAGTTCCGGAAGGATGTTATGGCAGAGAGCGCGATGAATGGTTTTACCAATGCTACAGACGCAGCAGATTATCTGGTTATGAAGGGGGTTCCTTTCCGGGATGCCCATGGTATCATTGGCAGACTGGTTCTTTACTGCATTGATAAAAATACATCCATTGATAAGCTTTCCTTAGAGGAACTGAAGAGTATCAGTGATGTTTTTGAAGAAGATCTTTATGATGCAGTCAGTTTGAAAACATGTGTGGAAAAGCGTCTTACCATTGGAGCACCCGGTTCTCAAGCAATGAAAAAAGTGATTGCTGAGGAAAAACAGTTTTTGTTAAATCTTCCGGTTCTGGAAGTAAAATAGAGAAGTAATATAGAAGGGAAAGAGGAGAATTATTATGAATGAAAAGTTGAAAGTCGGTATTTTGGGCGGAACGGGTATGGTTGGCCAGAGATTTATTGCTCTGCTGGAAAACCATCCATGGTTTGAAGTAACAACCATTGCGGCAAGTCCAAGATCTGCAGGAAAAACATATTTGGAAGCTGTTGGTGACAGATGGAAAATGTCAACACCGATGCC
>JBJENT010000095.1:0-3271 GCA_051880335.1 Lachnospiraceae bacterium | reverse complement strand
AGGTCTTACCGATACTCATGACTTCGCCTACTGCACGCATCTGAGTACCCAGTTTATCTTCTACACCTTTGAATTTTTCAAATGCCCAGCGGGCAAATTTGATAACTACATAATCTCCGTCCGGAACGTATTTATCCAGGGTTCCGTACTTACCACAGGGAATATCCTTTAAAGTAAGTCCGGTTGCCAGCATAGCAGAAACCAGCGCAATCGGGAAGCCGGTTGCTTTGGATGCCAGTGCCGAAGATCTGGATGTACGAGGATTGATTTCGATGACAATGATCCTATCTGTTACAGGATCGTGGGCAAACTGTACGTTGGTACCACCGATTACCTGTACTTTATCTACGATTTTATAAGCCTGTTCCTGTAATTTTTTCTGACACTCTTCTGAAATGGTAAGCATAGGTGCGGAACAGAAAGAATCCCCTGTATGCACACCAAGGGGGTCGATATTTTCAATAAAGCAGACAGTGATCATATTACCTTCACAGTCTCTGACTACTTCCAGTTCCAGTTCTTCCCAGCCAAGAATGGACTCTTCCACCAAAACCTGTCCTACCAGACTGGCCTGAAGACCTCTGGCACATACTGTTTTTAATTCTTCTTTGTTATAAACAAGGCCACCACCGGCACCGCCCATGGTATAGGCTGGTCTGAGCACTACCGGATAGCTTAATTTATCCGCGATAGCCAATGCTTCCTCCACGGAATATGCCACTTCACTTCTGGCCATTTCGATACCCAGGGAATCCATGGTTTTCTTAAATTCAATACGGTCTTCACCACGTTCAATGGCATCTACCTGGACACCAATTACTTTTACGTTATATTTGTCTAAAATGCCTGCTTTATAAAGCTCGGAACAAAGATTTAGTCCGGACTGTCCACCTAAGTTGGGGAGCAGTGCATCCGGCCGTTCTTTTGCAATAATCTGTTCCAGACGATCCACATTAAGGGGCTCTATATAAGTCACATCTGCAGTTTCCGGGTCCGTCATGATGGTCGCCGGATTGGAGTTTACAAGTACGATTTCGTAGCCCAGTTTACGCAGTGCTTTGCAGGCCTGAGTACCGGAATAATCAAATTCACAGGCCTGTCCGATAACAATAGGACCAGAGCCGATGATCAATACTTTGTTGATATCTGTTCGTTTTGGCATAAAGTTCTCCTTCGTTTTCCCTAGTTATTTTCCCAATTTGATGCACACATACAGGATACTATCAGCTTCCGTTTTTGGCATCGTTTTATTATAGCATGCAGTATATTCACATTCTAGATTTTTTATCTGCATTTTAATGTTTTTTTCTTTTCGATTTTGCAAATGACTCCGCTATGCTATTCTTTCGTTTTCCCAAGAAACGATGCTATTTCTTCCATATCAGCAGAAACAAGTACTCGCCGAAAGTCCTCTTCGGATGCAAATCCGGATGCCACGATCTCCTGTAAAAACTGTTCCAAATGCCTATAATAACCATCTATATCTATCAGCACCAATGGCTTATTGTGGATCCCCAGTCTCCCCAGGGAAAGCACATCCGAAAGCTCATCCAGAGTTCCTACCCCACCCGGAAGAGCCACATAGGCATCTGCCAGATCTAACATAACCTGCTTTCTCTCTGCCATATCTTTGGTATCTATGTACTGAGTCAGTCCGGGATGTCTGCGTGCCTGGATGGATGCCACATCCGGCAGGACGCCGATTACCTTTCCACCTTTTTCAAGCACTGCATCCGCAACAATCCCCATCAAGCCTTCTCCTGCACCTCCATATACCAGAGTGTGCCCCTGAAGACCTATCCACTTGCCCAACATCTCAGCGCCCTGAGCATACGCTTCGTGGTTGCCCGATGTAGAGCCACAATACACTGCAATCTTCATAATCTGCTCCATTTCGTATCTTTATTAATCCATTTCAGATCAAACTCTTATTTCTTTCATTCATTTTCATAACAAGCTCTTACTTTTTAGAAATTCATTTCCAGACCGATTTTCAGCTGATGAGCGCCATCTCCAAGCTCTTCTTTTAATATATCGAAGGCTTTCTGACCGGTACAATGTCCTGTATAAATCTGCTGGATTCCTGTCTCTTTTATACTTTGCGCCAGTGTGTGCACAAATGTTTCCGATTTGTTGTAAAGATGAAATCCCCCAATTAAGGCAATGATTTTTTTGTCAGGAAAGGCATTTCCCACTTCATGAATGATGGTATCCGCGCCACCATGACAGCAGCTGTTAAAGATGACCAGCCCTTCATCTGTTTCAAATACAAGACTTTGCTCATGAGAAAAATCATCCGGTCTCCATCTGCCATTTTCTTTCCGGTACATATTTTCCCGTTTACCGATTTTTTGAAGTCCACTTGTCGTATGTGGTATCAAATGCACACCTTCCATAACTTCATAGTTCCCTGAAACCTTTTGAAAACGTTTCGGATACTCTTCCAGAATTCCTTTCGGTATACCTATATATTTATGAACAAACCACTTTTTGAAATAGCAGTTTTCCTCACAGGTGTCTCTTACATAAAACCGGGCCTTTTCATTCTTTTCAAAAAATTCCTTCATACCATCCGCATGGTCATAATGAGCATGGGACAAAACCGCTGCATCCATCTCTTCTACTGCCACTCCAAGAATCTCTGCATTTTTCGAAAAGAGACCGGATGCTCCCACATCCAGGAGAATCTTTTTTTCACCATAGGTTATATAAATGCATAATCCCCATTCCCCTTTGGCCTGCTCGTTTCCGATATTATCTACGATCACTTTTGCATGCAATTTCATAATTTCTCATCCTTTGCTCTTTCACATACTATGAATTTCTCTCATCTGATAAACTGTATTTTCCAATAGTTATCAAATCCATTGTAAAATAACCGGACTATTTTTTCCATCCCGAACACCTGTATTTTACACTCAAAATTCCAAGTATGGCTGGAAGATGATACATCATTTGGCATGGTATAGGTTCCCGGACCGGATATGACTTTATAGGATCGTATCAGATAGTTCTGCCATTCTCCATCGTCATCTTGAATACGGAATTTGATTGGAATAATGCTCCCATCACTTTTATGCTGGCATATGACATCCAGTTTTCTTTTACTTTCACGAATTACTCCCATATTTTTCTCCAGCCAGAACATATGTTTGTCTATTTATAATACATATTTATTATCTTCGAGTCAACAGGATTTTATCAAAAAAATAACCGGCATGGTTGCCCCATAATAATGAGGAAACCATGTCGGATTCTGTAAGATGTTAAT
>JBJENT010000094.1:0-3294 GCA_051880335.1 Lachnospiraceae bacterium | reverse complement strand
ATGTGGAAAAGAAAAAGTCGCTTTCAAAACGAAAATATATGATCCATATGTGATCGACTATATGTATGACTGCTGCAGGCAGAAAGAAAAAAGACGACATTTCAAAATGCGTTAAACGCTGAAATGTCGCCTTATATTTTATTTACATCTTATAACTATTCAGAACCCCATTTGCAAAATGTAGCTTCGTTACTACATCTTAAAGAACTTTGTAGATTCCTCTAATGCCTCTGCCAGAGATTTCAGCTGTTCTGAAGCACTTGCAACCATTGCAATGGTTGCATTAAGTTCTTCCATGGATGCGTTGGTTTCCTGCGTGGATGCTGCATTTTCTTCGGAGATTGCAGATAAGTTCTGTATTACATCGACCACAGAACCTCTTGCTCTATCACATTCATAAGCCTGTCCATTGATAGCATCTGCTCCATCCTTGGTGGATACAATACCGGCAGTCACGTCATCAAACTGTCGTTTGGTATCCTCCATTTTTTCCTGCTGCTCGTTCAGTCTGCTCTTCACTTCTTCCATCATTGTCATGGACTGTCTGGAATCTGCAGCGAGACCTTTGATGATTTCACTGATACGATTAGCTGATGCATTGGACTCTTCGGATAACTTCTGAATCTCAGATGCAACTACCGCAAAACCTCTTCCGGCTTCACCTGCTCTTGCTGCCTCAATGGATGCGTTCAGGGAAAGAAGATTGGTCTGCGATGCTACACTTGTGATCAGATCCACTGCTTCAGAGATTCTGTTTACAGATTCGTCGGTTGCTTCCACATTTTTAGCAACACCGAGGACAGCTTCCACTGTCTTATCATTGGATTCACCCAGCTCCTGAATGATTTCCATGGCTTTTGTACCTGCATTCTGCATCTCTGTAGAAGTCTCATTCAGATGTTCAATCTGAGTAACAATATCGCTGATCATCTCTCCCATATTCCCAACATTCATGGTTGCGGTTTCGATTTCCTGAGCCTGTGATACAGCACCTTTGGAAATATCTTCTACTGCAGAGGTAATATCGGTTGCATTCTGACTGGTCTGATTTGCCATAGATTCCAGCTTATCTCCGGAATCCAGAACTTCATCCGCGTATCTCTGAATGTCTCCTACGATTTTACGGAGCGTTTCCGTACAGTTACTTACGCTCCGCCCCATATCGCCTATCTCGTCTTTTCTCTTCAAAATCTTCGGATCCACTTCATAGGTCAATACACCGCTTGCCAGATTATCAACGGCTTCTTCTGCACCGGCAATTGCTTTTGCAATTTTAAGTGCAATAAACAGAATCAAAAGAACTGCAAGTATTGTGATAAGCACTGCACTTCCTGTAATGATAGAAATTTTCTGTTCGATATAAGTATCCACCTTTTCACTGGGTTCTCCGGCAAATACCATACCAATAACGGAACCATCCGGATTGGTAAGAGGCATGTAGTATGCATAATAATTCTCATTATTTATCATCACTTCTGTAGAGGTATAGTCCTGACCGCTCAGTACCACACTGGATACCTCCGGTGATGCAGTGGTTCCCACGATTCTTTCACCAGTGGCTTTATCGATTAAGGAAGTAACTTTTCTCACATCTCCGTAAAAGAAGGTAAGATCAGCATCCATTCCTTCTGTATAGGGATCCAGTTCTGCCGGATCGGCACACATATCCCAGTCCCCCTTCATCAGATCCCCATCTTCATTTAAATAGTAGGGTTCTGTATTCCAGGTATCATAGGACGCTTTCACAGAAGTACAAAGCATCTTTAATCCATCCAGTACTTCATTCTGCATCCCGCTTCTCATATTGGAAGCTGCAGTTATAATGCAGACAGCTGCTAAAACGAGGAGTGGTACAAGCCCCATCGCGAGCATTTCCAATTTAATACTCTGCAAAAATTTTTTCTTTTCCATTTTCGACAAACCTCCACTGGTATTGTAATCAAGTAATTTTATTGTATCATATTTGTCAAAAAAATCCATATAAAAATGTGGAATCCTGTCGAAATCGAGAGTTTTTTATGTTATCTTAGTTGTTTTTTCCTTTCCAAACACCTGTTTTGTAATTTATTCCGAATTTTTCCGGAGCAACTATTTGTCTACAAAAAAAGACAAATCAAAATGATTTGCCTTTTTAGTGCGGATAACAGGACTTGAACCTGCACGGTCTCCCACCAGAACCTAAATCTGGCGCGTCTGCCAATTCCGCCATATCCGCTTATGTGACTGACTATAGTAGTATAGCAATCACTTTTTTATCTTGTCAAGCCCCGGCTTTTTCTTTCCCGATATGGGAAATCACTTTCCGGTACAGTTTGATCAGGAAAAATGTGGTCATGCCTACCGACATAAATTCTGCAATGGGGAAAGACCACCAGACCATATTCAGCACACCGGTCTGCGCCAGAAGATATGCCACCGGAAGTAATACCAGAAGCTGTCTGGCGATGGATACAAACATACTGTACCATGCATATCCCAAGGCCTGGAATGCGGAACCTATCACAATACAATACCCGGCAAATCCAAAGCAGAGGCTGATGATCCGGAGGGCAGGAACGCCAATCTGCAGCATCAGATCCGATGCATCAAACAACATAAGGAGCTGTCTTGGGAAAACATGCATGATAACAGAACCCGTCAGCATGATTCCGATGCCATAAAAAGCAGCCAGCCGGATCGTTTTGATGACCCTGTCCTTTTTACCTGCTCCATAATTATAAGCCACGATCGGAACCATACCGTTGTTTAATCCGAATACCGGCATAAAAATGAAACTCTGTAATTTAAAATATACTCCAAATACAGCAGTTGCTGTAGACGAGAATACAATCAGGATACGATTCAGTCCATATACCATCACTGAACCGATTGCCTGCATGACAATCGTGGGAACAGCAATCATATAAATATGACTGATAACCGAAAGACTTGGACGAAAGCCTTTCAGTCTCATTCTAATTTCTTTATTGACTTTATGATTCAAAAACACTGCAAGAATCCCGGCAATGCACTGTCCGATCACCGTAGCAACCGCCGCTCCCTTTACTCCCATTTCAGGGAATCCAAAAAGTCCAAAGATCAGAATCGGATCCAGAATGATATTGATAATGGCACCTGTCCCCTGGGTAAACATGGTATAGATGGTCTTCCCTGTGGCCTGCAGTAATTTTTCAAAAATAGCCTGTACAAATATGCCGATAGAAACGATACATATGATGCTCAGATAATCTTCTCCATAGGAAATGATATTCGCACTGGAGGTCTGGCTTCTGTAAAAAGGAGTGATACAGGTAA
>JBJENT010000093.1:0-17729 GCA_051880335.1 Lachnospiraceae bacterium | reverse complement strand
AGTCTTTATCAGCTTTTGGGAAATAGATGGAATGCAAAATTAGATATGGCTGCACCCGATGTGGTGGAGCAGATTTATTTTCAGACAGCCCTGCTGCAGATTGCGTTTATGGTTATGTATGCACTTGTTTTCATGATTGTGTGCTATGCATTTCTGAGGCTAAAGCTTGAACTTTCGGATATGACAGCCATGGAATTTGTATTTTTGTCTGTTCACAGCATTGCCGGGATTATTTTGGCATTTATGATAGTCCGGATCAGTGTGGTGCCATTAGAAGATAAAGTTTTTATTTTGTATGACCAGGCATCGGATATGCTTTGGAAAATACCGACGTTAGCAGTACTGCTTTTGATAGGCGAGTATGCCTCTATCTTCATATTTACGAACTATAAGAAATATTTGCTGGAAAGAGAAAGCGTAATATCAAGAGAATTGGGGCTTAAGCAGTTGGAAGCCAGATTTGAGGAGGCACAGGTTTTATATGGAAATTTAAGAAGCCTGAGGCATGATATGAAAAATCATATGCAGACAATACAGGGACTGATCGATCTCGGACAGGTGCAGGATTCCAAAGAATATATGGATAGGCTTAATAAGACCATGGAAGACATAGATGGAAAATTTAATACCGGCAATATTTTGTGTGATGTTGTACTGAATGATAAATATAGAATAGCGTTGAAAAATCAAATAGATATGTCCGCCGATTTCACATACGATGGAGGAATTGCAGATTTTGATATGGGTATTATTTTATCCAATCTTTGTGATAATGCGATAGAAGGCTGCATGGAGATGAAGAAAGATCGGTGGATTTCCATTTCCCTTATTTCATCCGGACCATGCGTGTTGCTCACGGTGAGAAATTCCTATGATGGGAAAGCCATTCGATGGGATAACAACGGACTACCGGTATCGACGAAAATGGATGATGTGGGGAAAGGAGAATATCACGGAATGGGGCTTAGAAATGTATTAGCGATAGCGGATGCCTATTTGGGAAAAATGCAGATAACGACAGAAAAAAATGAGTTTTGCGTGTCAGTGATGCTTCAAAAAAAGGTGGCCGGGTGAAGTGGCTGCGTCCAGTTATTTCATAAAAATGTCCAGTGGTGTACAGGTGGTTTATTTTGGGAAAGGGGTAAACGATAATGCTTACAAAGAGAAAATACCATCAGGTACAGGAGGATGATGATTATGAGAATTACAAAAAATATGCTGAACCGTTATACAAATAGTGTTAATCCATTAGCTTATTCCAGAAAAACATCTCATGTAAAGAGCGCAGCCGGAACAAAGCTACCCACGACTTCGGGTATCTCTCGAAATCGCCAGATCAGTAATACCACTGCAGTTGATAAATATATAAAGCTTGGAGAGAATGCAGAGTCTCTCAGAAGCAGTGCCTACACGCTTGGCAGGGCAGGAAAAAACAATATATTTGAAAATGCAAGAAATACCGGATCAAAGGATGCTGTTTTCAGCCAGGCAAAGCAGATGGTAAGTGGTTATAACAGCACAATGTCCGGGATGAAGGATGATAATTCTTCCTTGAATCGTGTGTACAGACAGCTGATGGAGAATGCAGCGACGGAGAATAGCGAGTCTCTTGCCAATGTGGGTATTTTAGTAAATGGTGACAAGACACTCTCCATTGATGAAGAAAAATTTAAAAATGCCTCCATAGATGAGATAGAAGCTGCGATAGGAAGCAGCTCCGGTTTTACCTCCAGAGTAGGAAGCATGGCAGAGAATATATCAAAGAATGCTGTTTCTACAGCCACTAATCTGAACAGAGCCTATAATCCATATGGAACATATAACCCATATGGAGGGTATGGAGCTTATGGATTAAATGGATCTTATGGAGCATATTCAAATCCATATATAAATTCCAGATATGGAAATTCAAATTATTTGTCTGCACTGCTGTCCGGAAGTAACCGTTTCAATTTTTGGGGATGAAAATAAGTATTGCGGTTTGATAAGAGCAGGCGGGGACTGGTGCATAGGTTGCGTACATCCGTCCTAAAACACCTTGTAATACTCTGTATTTTTGCTATAATGAAATAAGAAAAGCTAATCAACACAGAGAGATTAGTTATGGAATAAAGAAAAAGCCTTCCCAGACAGGTCAAAAGACAGGGGAGGTTTTTGTTATGTTATTTCCAAACGAAATTTCACCTGTGTTTGACAAAAATACATTCCGATAAAGTACCGATTCCTTTGGGGGGCAGTATCATGTTAGAGAAAAAACAAATATGTGATTTATTTGAGCAGGCAATTCAGGAAGGACAATATATTGCATTTTTTCAGCCACAATACAATCAGTCCACAGAAATGATGATAGGGGCAGAAGCATTGGTTCGCTGGAGACATCCGGAACTTGGCCTTATTCCCCCATCTGTCTTTATTCCGGTATTGGAAGAAAACAAAATGATCACCCGGCTTGATCTGTATGTATTTGAATATACCTGCCGGTTCATTCGGAAATGCCTGGATGAAAATCTGCATATTATACCGATTTCCACGAATTTTTCAAGACATGATATTTTTATAGAAAATTTTGCAGAACAGCTGGAAGAAATCCGAAAAAAATACGACGTTCCGGTAAGATTTCTTCGTGTGGAGATTACCGAATCCGTAGCAGTAAAAGGAGAAGAGAACGTAAATAACGTTGTTGCAAAGCTGCATCAGTATGGTTACATTGTAGAAATGGATGATTTCGGAAGCGGATACTCTTCTCTGAATGTATTAAAAGATGTGGATTTTGATATTATTAAAATGGATATGAAATTTTTGTCTTCCCAATCCAGGCGAGGCGGGATTATCCTGAGTTCTATCGTTCGTATGGCACACTGGCTTCGCCTTCCGATTATTGCAGAAGGAGTAGAAACGACGGAGCAGCTGGATTTTCTCCGTAGCATCGGCTGCGAATATATACAGGGCTATTTATATTCCAAGCCCCTTCCCGAAGAGCAGTTTTATGAGCTGTTACAGGCAGGGAAGCTGGATAGGAATATAAAATCCATGCAGCTTCTGGATACGTTGGATGCATGTGATTTCTGGAATCCGGAATCCCTGGATACATTGATTTTTAATAATTATGTGGGCGCAGCAGTTATTTTCGATTACGCAGATGGAAAAATCAACATTATGCGTGTGAATCAGAAATATCTAAAAGAATATGGAATGAATTTGACCGAAAAGGATGTCATTTCTTTCAATCCAATGAAACAGTTGGATGAGGCCAATATGAAAATCTATAAAGATATGCTGGAGGAAGCTATCCGAACCGGAGAAGAGCAGGAGTGTGAAACCTGGCGTACCATAAAATCCCCATGCTGTGGAGAGGAGCGTTTCTGTATTCGGTCTAATGTAAGGATGATTGGGCAGAGTAAAGGTCAGTTTTTGTTCTATGGCATGATTCGTAATGTAACATCCGAAAAACAGCAGATCAAGGATTATAAAGATGTGGAAAGGCGTTTTAAAGCAGCAAGCGAGCAGGCGAACATTTATTTCTGGGAATATACCATTGCAACCAGAGAGATGCGGCCATGTTTTCGCTGTATGCGTGATCTGGGACTGCCTGCGCTTGTGCGGAACTATCCGGAACCGGCCATAGAAATGGGAATCATTCCACCGGAAGTGGCAGACCAGTACCGGGAGATGCATAAACAGTTGGAACAGGGAGCAGAATCTTTGGAGGCTGTTTTACCGCTTACCGTTGGCAGAGTACCGTTCCATGTAAGATATACAACCGAATTTGATGCAAGCGGTGTTCCGGTAAAGGCCTATGGCTCGGCAACGCTTGTTGTGGATGGAGCAGAACCTTAATGTGTGACAAAGCCAAGCTTTATGTGTATGCGGAAAACGAAAAATATCATAGTGATGCGCAGGCACTTGCAAAACGCCTGCAGGTAGAATGTATTTCAGATATAAGTCAGACAGGCTGCCAAGCAGATGGCGAAACAGGCTGCCAAACAGCCAGCAAAACAGCCTGCCAAACAGCCAGCAAAACAGCCTGCCAAACAGCCAGCCATGATTTGATCCTGTCATGGGGAAAAGAAGGACTTTCGCTGAAATGTGGGAAGCTATCGATGCGTGGAGATTTTACTACCATGATTCCCCGTGTAAGGGATGGAAAATGGCAGCATGAAATGCTGGTCAAGGCGTCGAAACTGAAAAATGCACAGGGAAAATTGACAGCTATTGATGCAACAGCCGGAATGGGCGAGGATGCACTGCTTCTGGCAGCAGCCGGATATCATGTTACCATGTATGAATACGATCCGATCATAGCAGCCCTCTTGAAGGATGCGATGAGACGGGCGAAAAAGGTGCCCCAGCTGTCGGAAATAGTGGACAGGATGCAGCTGGTGGAAGAAGACAGTATTGCTGCCATGAACAGAATGAATGAGACGGTAGATCTGATTTATCTGGATCCTATGTTTCCGGCCAGACAAAAATCAGCGCTGATCAAGAAAAAATTTCAGCTGCTTCAGAAAATCGAAAGTCCCTGCATGGATGAAAAAGAAATGTTGGAGGCAGCAGTCAAAGTAAGACCCAAACGTATTGTGGTTAAACGTCCTGCTAAGGGACCCTATATAGCAGGCAAAAAACCGGATTTTTCTTTTCAGGGGAAGGCAATACGGTACGATTGCTTTTCTTTTGTATGTTGACACTCTCCATCGTTAAAACAAGGGGGTTTACGGCACATTCAAGAAAAAATCGAGAAAATAAGAAAAAAGTATTAAGGAAAATGGAAAATCTGCCGATGAAGATAGTAGATTCCTAAAATGGATTTTGGGTATATATAAGTCATGGATGACTTTCTACTTTCGGATACAGTTCTGTAATCCGATATTTCCCAAGTTATACTATTTATAGGAACACCTTTATTATGTGGGCTGTTGTACTACATAACATATTGGGGTGTTTTCAGTCATGGGAGCACCCCACCTAAAGGGTGAAGTGACAAGGCTCATAAAACAAGCATTGTTTTGAAAACGGAAGGGGTGTAAAAAATGGGACTTAGTATATCCTCCGGCTATCATGCCTATCAGTCATATGCCAAAAAGGCAGATTCGGCAGTAGAGCAGCAGACAAAGCTGGATTTGGAGAGAAAGACAACAAATAAAACTTCTCAGGTAAAGCTTTCAGAAAAAGCACAGAAAGTGTTAGAACGTATCAAAGAAAAATACAGTGATATGGACATCATGGTTGCTGATTTTCAGGGAGATGATGAGGCAAAAGAAATCCTGTCACGGGGCACCAAAGAGTTTTCCGTATTGTTTTCCAGCGATGAGCTTGAAAAAATGGCGAAAAGTGAAGACTATGAAAAAGAGTGCATGGACAGAATCGACGGTGCGGTACAGATGTCAAAAAGAATCGCCGAAACCTATGGACAGGAGGCAGCTCTTGAAAAGGATGGAGATTCTACCATTGTCAGCCGCATAGGAATTTCTTTTAACGGCGACGGAACCACATCCATTTTTGCCCAGCTGGAGCAGCTTACAGCAAAGCAAAAAGAACATATCAAGGCGGAACGTGCAAAACGTGCAGAAGAAAGAGCGGAATCTGAAGAAACAGAAAAAACGGATAAAACAGGAAAAACAGCCGGCAATGTAAAACAGAAAAAGCTGCAAAAGGAAAAGGATGCCAAGAGGACGGAAATCATTGTGGATACGGAAGAAGAACTGATTGAACGCCTGCAGTCCATGGACTGGAATAAAATAAAAGAAAATGATCAGGAAAAAGTGGAAGGTAGCAAAATTGATTTTTCCATTTGACATGAATTTCAGACTGCTGTACATAATAGAGTGTACAGCAGTTTTTGTTATGGCGACGAGATTCGCAAGGCGGATTTCGTCTCTGTTATGGCGACGAGGAAAAGTGGAGGAATTATTCTTATGAGCGAAAGATATGATGTGGCCATTATCGGGACAGGCCCGGCAGGGCTTTCAGCGGCACTAACTTTAAAAATTCGAAATAAAAACATTTTACTGTTAGGGAGTAAACATGGCAGTGATAAAGTAGGAAAAGCCCATGAAATTCAGAATTATCTGGGAATGCCGGCAATCAAAGGTGCAGATCTGGCGTCTGCTTTTGAAAATCATATAGAAAGCATGGGGATTGAAATCACCGAAGATAAGATTACATCTGTATATAATATGGGAGACTATTACAGTCTGCTTTCCAAAACAAATAAAACCTATGAAGCAGATGCAGTGATCCTGGCAACCGGTGTCAGCTTCGGCAAGCCATATCCGGGGGAAGAGGACTTTCTTGGGAAAGGTGTCAGCTATTGTGCCACCTGTGATGCGCCTTTGTATCGAAATAAAACAGTGGTCATCATTGCCTCTACGCCCCAGGAAGAGCCGGAAGCAGATTTTATGCAGGAGGTTGCCGGGAAAGTGTATTACATTCCTACTTACAAAGGGGAGGTACAGGTAAAGCCTGAAATCGAAGTAATTCATGAAAAACCGGTTTCTATAGAAGGAGAGCAAAAAGTACAATCTCTTGTACTGGCGGACCGCAGGCTGGACGTGGATGGTGTTTTTATTCTCCGGGAAAGTGTATCACCCGCTAATCTGATTCCAGGAATAGAAATGGATGGCAATCACATTGCAGTAAACCGCAGAATGGAAACCAATCTGAAGGGATGTTTTGCCTGCGGCGATATTGTAGGTGCGCCTTATCAGTATATTAAATCTGCTGGAGAGGGAAATGTGGCAGCATTATCTGCTGCAGGATATCTGGATTTGCGGGATAGGATGTAGCTGGATCAGCAAAAACAGATGTAGCTGGATCAGCAAAAACAGATGCAGATGGGTTTATAAAAACAGATGCATCAGTATTGAAAAAGCGAGGTGTAGTGTCTTATAATATACCAGTATATGAATAAGACGGAAAATTTTATGCGTGATGATTTAAAGCAAAAGCTGATTGCAGAGGGTTTTAGGCCTTTTGCTCAAATGAGCTATCAGGAATATGAACCCTATCAAAATGTGATAGAGTGTTCGGAACTTACTTATATTATGTTATTTTCCTATGACGAGGAATACCCTTTCTATATCAAGAAAGTGAAAAATGCACTGGTCATTCTGGAAGAGGATTATATAAAGGATGTTTTTACCGCAATTATTCCGCTGGAAGAAGAAAAGCTTCCGGAGATCCTTACAGAAGTGGTTGATACCATTCGTAGAATGGGACTTACCACAAGAATCGGATCACTGAGTAAGCGGTATGCAGATTTACTGGAGCACCATCCATATGTATTAGGAGTTTCCTATGACAGGGATTACAGTGATTATGTTTATGACATCGCCCAGTATCTGGACCTGAAAGGAAAAGAAAATAGTCATAAACGTCGTGACTTAAATCGTATCAAAGCAGAATTCCAAAATATCCGCGTGGAAAATTTTGTGCCGATCAAGGAAAATATAGAACTTCTGATAGGAATCATCCAGAAATGGTGTGACGGATACGAATGTGAAAAGTGTGTTTATGGCTGCGAAAGAGATATGATCCGGCGTGTGATCTCTTCAGATCTGGCAGAGCATTTGTATGCATCCATTATGTATATTGACGACGTCCCGGAGATGATGGCCATTGCAGAAACCATAAAAGATACCTGTTATCTGTATTATAAAAAAAGTGCAAATCGGATTCAGGGCTCGTTTTATTATTTTGAATATGAATTTCTGAAAAGTCTGTCCGGTGTCCGGTATGTGAATTTTGAAGAAGATATGGGTCTGCCGGGGCTGCGGGAATATAAGACGAGAAGGCGCCCGGTTAAGATGATTCATAAATATACCCTGGAAATAGTGGAAGAGTAGAAACAGGAAAGATCGAAATAGAAGAGTAAGAAATACGAGGCTAAGAAACAGAAGGAGTCAAATGGGAAAGCTGGTATCTGGCAGAGCGGAGGATAAAGAATATCTTTGCAGTTTATGGCAGCAGGTATTCGGAGACTCTGTGGATTATATTAAATGTTTTTTTGGATACTATTTTCAGGATGAAAATGTGTATATCTGGAAAGAAAAGGATGAAATCACAACAGTCCTGTATGCTTTGCCGGCAGAGATACGGATTCCGGGTTTCCAAATCCTGAAAGCCTATTATTTATATGCTATTGCAACCGTTCCAAAATACCGGGGAAACCACTATCTGGAACAGATGCTGCCGGCTTTGAAAGAGAAGCTGGGGGAAGACAGTATTTTATTTCTGGTTCCGGAAAAGGAAGTGATTCCTTATTATGAATCCCTGGGGTTCATGTGCAGATGTGCTGCGCCAGGGCGTAAGGCGGAAAGCAGAACAGAAAATGACATAGAATACAGTCCGGGAAATAACGTAGAAAACAGAGCAGAAACCCAAACGGAAACCGGGATTGAGATTTTACCTCTTAGAGATCCGGTTATTTATAAAAAATTGCGGGATCAGGCTTTTGCAGACAGTGCATATGTGGCATGGGATGAACATGAGATTGCATATGCCATGGAAGAAATCCGGGAAAGCGGAGGAGAAGTATACTTGATCCGAAGCAGGGAAAAGGAAGAGCTGTCAGACGGATATATGGAAAAGGAATATCTGCTGGCCGGATATATAGAAAAGGAATATCTATTTCATGCAGTGGAAACCACGCTGCCTACGAACCTGCAGGATAAGGTTCTGGAAAAACTTCATTGTGCAGGTTTTTTGACAGACGAACTGATTTATATGACGGATACTGAATTAGATACCAATCTGTATCTTTCCCTTGCGCTGAATTAGAATAGAAGGCAAAATGTTAAGATAAAAAGCAAAACAGGCTGTCTGAGAACAGGCAGGTAGTATTATAAAACAGAGGAGAAACAAAAATGAGCAAAGATGTAACACTGGTACAGGTAGACGGATTTGAGTACATAGAAGGCGGTGTCTGTGCAGCACAGGGCTTTGTGGCAAACGGACTCAACTGCGGATTGAATCCGGACAAGGAGAAAAATGATCTGGGGATGCTTTACAGCAAGACGCCCTGCAGGGCAGCAGCAGTATATACCACAAACAAAGTAAAAGGCGCCCCGATTCTGGTTTGCAAAAAACACCTTGCCAGAACCGGAAATATGGCAAAGGCTGTTATTATGAACAGTAAAAATGCCAATACCTGTAATGCAGACGGAGAAGAAAAAGCAGAAAAAATGTGTGAACTTACTGCTGGGCAGCTGGGGATTGAGACCGATCAGGTGCTGGTAGCATCTACCGGAGTGATCGGGCAGATTCTTCCATTGGAACCCATAGCAGAGCATGTGAAAGAGCTGGCAGAGGGATTGTCTGCGGAAAATCACGGAAAAGCAGCCAATGCGATCATGACCACGGATACCGTGAAAAAGGAAGTGGCAGTCAGCTTTCTGTTGGATGGTAAGCTCTGTAAAATGGGTGGTATGGCAAAAGGAAGCGGTATGATTCATCCCAATATGGCAACTACGCTGAATTTCGTCACAACAGACTGTGCCATATCTGCGGATCTGCTTCAGAAGGCTTTAAGTGAAATTGTGAAAGTAACCTATAACTGTCTGAGTGTGGATGGGGATACCTCCACCAATGACATGGTGCTTGTTATGGCAAATGGACTTTCCGGAAATCCGGAGATTACCCGGGAGGATGAAAATTATCAGATTTTTAAGCAGGCTCTGTATCTGATTCTGATGAATATGACAAGAATGTTGGCAAAGGATGGGGAAGGTGCCACCAAACTTCTGGAATGCAGTGTGACCGGAGCACCGGATCAGGAAACAGCGATCATTGTAGCAAAGAGTGTCATTCGTTCTCCTTTGTTTAAATGCGCCATGTTTGGAGAGGATGCAAACTGGGGACGTGTACTTTGTGCCATCGGTTATGCAGAAGCAGACTTTTCCATTGATACTGTATCAGTAGATCTGGCATCTGAAAAAGGCAAAGTTTCCGTATGCAGAAATGGTGCCGGAATTCCTTTTTCAGAAGAAGAAGCCAAAGTGGTTCTGGGAGAAGATGAGATTCGGATTTTAGTGGATCTGGGGCAGGGCGAAGCATCTGCCAAAGCCTGGGGCTGTGATTTGACATATGATTATGTAAAGATTAACGGAGATTATCGTTCTTAAAAGAGATGCCAGCGATTTTGGCACTAAGCAGTATGAGAAAACTATATTTTATCTCCGCAGGGATTTGCGCTCTGCGGAGCATTTTTTGCAGGATGCTATACCTGTAGGGTATGGATGGAGGGTTTATGGAATTAAGACATATTCGATATTTTTTGACTCTGGCGGAAGAAAAAAGTTTTACCAGGGCAGCAGAAAAGCTTCTGATCGCCCAGCCGCCTCTCAGCAGACAGATACGGGATCTGGAGGAAGAACTGGGAACAGAACTTTTTGAGCGGAGCACCCGTGGAGTAAGGTTAACAGAAGCAGGAGAAAAGTTTCGCCAATATGCATTGCAGATTGAACATCTGGCAGATCAGTCTGTGGAAGTCATAAAAGAAATGAAAGACGGTCTGCAGGGGACCCTGTACCTGGCTTCTGTAGAGGGACGTGCACCCCATATTATCTCCAGATGGATCGCAGGATTTCATCAGTTATATCCCCAGGTGGAATTTCATTTGTGGAATGGAGACTCGGATGATGTTTTTAACAGACTGCAGAACGGATTATGTGATCTGGCCCTTATTGCAGGTCCTTACGATCAGGAAAATCTGCAGGGACTCTGGGTTTATGAAGAACCCTGGGTGGCTATGATACCGGCAGGACATCCTCTTGCGCAAAGCAGCAAAGATACCATTGCCCTGAAAGAACTGGAACCCTATGAACTGATCATTCCTTCCAGACACTCCAGGCTGCAGGAAATCACAGGATGGTTTGCCAAAAAAGATATAAAGCCAAAGGTTATCTGTCGTATGGCACATTTGCTGAACGCCTATGAGTTAACAGAACAGAAAGTGGGAATTGCAATTTATCCTGCCTCCGCAGCATTTTATGGGGATAAGGAAAAGGTAGTTGTGCGGAAACTGGTAGATCCGGAGGTTACAGCCTCCTATTACCTGACCAGAAAGACTGGCAAGGAACTATCGGCTGTGGCAAAGGAGTTCCTGAAGTATGCCCAGAACCATCCGGAAGCCGATGAGTAGGTATGGGCAGAAGTGAATGATTCGATAAGGCCGGAATGAAAGAAGATAGAGGATTGTATATGAAGAAAATAGATGGAATCATTTTTGATGTGGATGGAACGATCTGGAATTCCGTTCCTACCTGTACCAAAGCGTGGAATCATGTGATACGAGAAAATTC
Organism: Lachnospiraceae bacterium; assembly: GCA_051880335.1. GTDB lineage: Bacteria > Bacillota > Clostridia > Lachnospirales > Lachnospiraceae > 1XD8-76. The sequence continues at coordinate 6,432 of JBJENT010000093.1, read as the reverse complement.
TGTATATCCGCCCAATGTGACCGATGAGAAGCTGATGCAGCTGTTTGGAAAGCCTATGGATGAAATCTTTGATGCTCTTTTTCCGGGGATATCCGATGACGAAAAGAAAAGACTTGGAAAGATGTGCGAGACTTATGAAAATGAGCTTTTGGAAACAGAGCCCGGAATACCTTATGGAGATGTGGCCGGTACCATGAAATGTCTGGCACAGCATGTTCCGCTTTTTATTGTAAGTAACTGCCAGAGCGGATATATAGAAGTATGCATAAAGAAACTGGGGCTGGAAAAATATATTACGGATTTTACCTGTTTTGGAGACCAGCCGGTCAGTAAGGGTGAGAATATAAAACTGCTTATGGAGAAGAACTCTTTAGAGCATCCCGTGTATGTAGGAGATACAAAAGGGGATGCGGAAGCCTGCATGGAGGCAGGGATTCCCATGGTTTATGCAGCATACGGATTTGGCAGGGTGGAACATCCATATGCAGTCATCAGAAAGTTTGAGGATCTGATTACTTTTCTGCTTTCATAGAAATACAAAGTGTGGTAAAATAACAGGGATTAAAGAGTTTTGTGGAAAAGAGTAAAATATGACAGAAACATCAAAGGATAAAAGATCGCCTGAAGCAAGAAGAAAACGGGTGAATAAATTAAAAAAGATGATTCTGACTACCATAGTTTTGCTGATTCTGATACCACTGCTTGGCTGCAGCGTGATGGGGATATACATTTATCATCTCAGGAAAGAACTTCGAAATACAACCCAGCAGTATGAATGGATGGAAAAGCTGTTCCTGGATGAAAAAGATAAGACGGAAAGGCTGAATGCACTTCTGGATATGAAGCCCGAAAATAAGGATTCTCTGGAGGAAAATCCCCAGGAAGAAATACCTGCAGTAAATGAGACAGATATGGACATGGAAAGTCCGGAAATGGATGATCGGCTCAGGAAGGTTTATTTGACATTTGATGATGGACCAAGTGAAGAGACAGATCGTATTCTTGATATTTTAGATGAATACCAGGTGAAGGCTACCTTTTTTGTGACCGGTAAACCGGATGATAAATATGGCGATGTATATCGCAGGATTGTAGCAGACGGACACACACTGGGAATGCATTCATTTAGTCATAATTACAGCAGAATATATGCATCAGAAGAAGCTTTCAGGGAAGATGTGGAACAGCTGCGGGACTATTTATATCAGGAAACAGGAGTGGAAAGTTTTTTTTACCGGTTTCCCGGAGGAAGCAGCAATACGGTCAGCAGAACCAGCATTCAACAGCTTATTACATATCTGAATAAACAGAATATCGTGTACTTCGACTGGAATGTATCTGCGGGAGATGCCACATCGGAATATGTGAGCAGCGAACGCATTACAAGCAGGGTGATATCACAGGTCGGAGAGTATAAAGAAGCAGTTGTTCTGATGCATGATTCGTCCGATAAGAAATCAACGGTAGAAGCACTGCCGATGATCATAGAAGGCATTCAGGAAATGGAAAATACCGTAATTCTTCCTATTTCGGATGCTACCATACCGGTACAACATATTTCGGTTATGGAAGAATGAACGGTAAACGAGAAATGAAAGCAAAAGAATAAAGAATGAAAGTGGAGGAAAAAACATGGGATTTTTTTCAGATTTGAAAGAAGATTTATCACAGGCTGTCAATGAGCTTGTACCAGAAGAAGGAGCAGAAGCAGTGGATGCAGAAACAGTAGATGCAGAAGCAGCTGCTGCACCGGAAACAACAGATGACTTGGGAAAAATGCTGGATGATATGGATTTAGATGGCATGCTTGCTGATATGCCGGCAGCAGAGGAAGAGGAAAAAACAGCATATTCCGCCCCGGTTACAGAGCACGCTGTGGAATCTCCAAAGGGTTCTGTATCCGATGAGACAGGTTTGATCACATCCGGTATGACTATTCATGGGGATATTTCTTCCCAGGGTTCCATGGATGTCATAGGTTCTATTGTAGGTAATGTAGACATTCTCGGAAAATTGAAAGTAACCGGTGCAATCGACGGGGATTCCCATGCAGCTGAAATCTATGCAGAAAAAGCACATATCAATGGGGAAGTAAAGAGCGAAGGCAGCGTTAAGATCGGACCGGATACTATTATTATCGGAAACATTTTTGCTACCAGTGCGGTGATTGCAGGTGCGGTAAAAGGTGATATTGATGTAAAAGGACCGGTTATCCTGGATACTTCTGCCATTGTAATGGGTAATATCAAATCCAAGTCTGTACAGATCAATAATGGTGCTGTTATTGAAGGTCTCTGCTCACAGTGCTACGCAGATGTAAGTCCTACTTCATTCTTTGATGATATTAAAAAAGCCAGAAAATAAAGAAAGGTATTTCTTCATATGAAAAGGATAATGTTAAAACTCAGCGGAGAAGCTCTCGCCGGAGAGAAAAAGACAGGATTTGATGAGGAAACCGTCAGAGGCGTGGCTCTGCAGGTGAAACAGCTTGTGGATGATGGAATGGAAGTCGGAGTCGTTATTGGGGGTGGAAACTTCTGGCGCGGACGTACCAGTGAGAACATTGACCGCACCAAGGCAGATCAGATCGGTATGCTTGCAACCATTATGAATTGTATTTATGTATCAGAGATCTTCCGCAGTGTGGGAATGATGACCAATATTCTGACACCGTTCGAATGTGGGTCCTTTACCAAGTTATTTTCCAAAGACAGGGCAAACAAGTATTTTGCAAGAGGTCAGGTGGTATTTTTTGCAGGAGGAACAGGTCACCCATATTTTTCTACAGATACTGGTGTTGTACTTCGGGCAATTGAAGTAGAAGCAGAGGTGATTTTACTGGCTAAGGCAATTGACGGGGTATATGATGATGACCCGAAGAAAAATCCAAATGCAAAGAAATACGATGAAGTGTCTATTGACGAAGTGATTGAAAAGAATCTTCAGGTAGTGGATATGACTGCATCGATTTTGGCCAGAGATAATAAAATGCCGATGTGGGTATTTGGACTGAATGAAGAAAACAGTATTGTAAACACGGTAAAAGGAAACTTCAAGGGAACAAAAGTAACCGTATAAAAGAGATAATTTCAGGGAAAGGGAAAAACTATGAATGATCGTTTAAAAGTATATGATGAAAAAATGAAAAAAACTTATCAGCATCTGGATTTTGACTATGGCACAATCCGTGCAGGACGTGCTAATCCACATGTACTGGACAGAGTGAAAGTGGATTATTACGGAACACCAACACCGATTCAGCAGGTTGGCAATGTTACCGTTCCGGAACCCAGAATGATTCAGATTGCTCCATGGGAAAAGACCATGATTAAAGAAATTGAAAAAGCAATCATGATGTCTGATGTAGGAATCACACCTTCCAATGATGGTGTTGTAATCCGTCTGGTTTTCCCGGAGCTTACAGAGGAACGCAGAAAAGATCTGGTAAAAGATATTAAGAAAAAAGCGGAAGAAGCTAAGGTTGCAGTTCGTAACATCAGACGTGATGGTAACGATGCATTCAAAAAATTAGCAAAAGAAGAAGTATCTGAGGATGAAATCAAAGATCTGCAGGAACAGCTTCAGAAGATGACGGATAAATACGTTAAAGATATTGATGGTTTAATGGAAAGTAAATCCAAAGAAATCATGACAGTATAAAATCCAAAAAAATTAAGACTGTATAAGATAAGGGGGCGGCACAGGATATCCGGTTGTCGTCCTTTCTTCTAGAAGCGAGGAATGAAAATGAGTGAAAATATTCCAAACCATGTGGCCATAATCTTAGATGGAAATGGAAGATGGGCCAGGAAAAAAGGAATGCCGAGAAATTATGGTCATATCCAGGGAGCCAAAAATGTAGAAGTCATATGCAGAGCAGCACATGAAATGGGAATAAAGTATCTGACAGTATATGCTTTTTCAACAGAGAACTGGAACAGACCTCAGGAAGAAGTGGATGCACTGATGAAGCTTCTGAATCAGTATATGAAGAACTGCCAGAAAACCGCAAAGAAAAACAATATGTGTGTCCGCGTCATTGGAGACAAGACAGGGCTTAGTGAAGAGATTCAGCGGGATATCGCCGCACTGGAGGATGCCACGAAAGATTATGATGGACTTCATTTTACCATCGCGCTGAATTATGGCGGCAGGGATGAACTGGTACGTGCTGTGAAAAAAATAGCAAAGAAAGTCCAGGAAGGAACCGTAAATCCGGAAGAGATTGATGAGAAAATGGTGACAGCAGAGCTGGATACCGCCGGACTGCCGGAACCGGATCTGATGATCAGAACCTCCTATGAGCTTCGTATCAGCAATTTCCTGTTATGGCAGCTTGCCTATTCAGAATTTTACTTTACGGAAGTTCCATGGCCTGATTTTGATGAGAAAGAACTTCGAAAGGCAGTGGAAGAATATCAGAGACGGGATCGGAGATTTGGTCTCGTGAAGTAAGAAAGGAAGCAGCAGAAATGTTTGTTACTCGATTAATCAGTGGAATCATTCTTGTTATCCTGGCGCTTATTACAATGGGGTATGGAGGAATTCTGTTATTACTTACCCTTATGGGGCTTTCTCTGGTAGGATATCTGGAACTGACCAAGGCATCCGGAGTAAGAAAAAATACAGATACATTGAAACAGGATAAAGTAACAGAACAGGCAAAGCAATCCGTGAATGGATTGGAAATCGTAGGAATCCTGGGGATACTTGCATATTACGGATTTCTTTACGGGTCAGAATATGTGGCACTTGACCGGCATTTTCTGATTCTGTTTGCCATCATCCTTCTTTTTATGGCAACTATGTTTGTGTATGTTTTTGCTTTTCCTAAATTCCGTTCCGAACAGGTGATGTCCGCATTTTTCAGTTTTGTTTATGCACCGGTGTGCCTGTCTTTTATTTATCTGACCAGACAGCTTGAAATAGGAATTTATGTAGTATGGCTTATTTTGCTGTGCTCCTGGGGATGCGATACCTGTGCATATGCAGTGGGAATTCTGATAGGAAAGCATAAAATGTCTCCCCATCTCAGTCCGAAGAAGTCCATTGAAGGAGCTGTTGGAGGAGTCGTAGGTGCGATAGCATTGGGGGCATTATACGGTCTGTATGTAGAAGAAAAGGTGCCCCAGGCAGAAAATATTGTGCCTGTATTTGCAGTGATCTGTGGGATTGGTGCGCTGATTTCCATGGTGGGAGATCTTGCAGCATCTGCCATAAAGAGAAATCATGATATCAAAGACTATGGAAAACTGATTCCGGGGCACGGTGGTGTGATGGATCGGTTTGACAGCGTTATTTTTACAGCACCGATCATTTACTTTTTGGCAATGATTCTTTTGGCGTAAATAGTATAAAATCGAATAAATTGTTCTTTGCAGGCAAAACATTTTATTCAATTTTGCATGGCTCTGAATAGATACAGAATAAATGGAGAGAAAGATGAAGAAAATAGGTGTTATGGGTTCCACCGGTTCCATCGGTACACAAACCCTGGAAATTGTGAGAAGCTACCCGGATAAATTAGAAGTGGTGGCACTTGCTGCCGGTAAAAATGTGGATTTATTAGAGAAACAGATTCGGGAATTTAAACCCAGCTATGCGGTCATGTGGTCCGAGGAAGCAGCAAAAGATCTGAAGCAGAGAGTGGCAGATCTGGATGTGAAAATCGGCTGTGGCATGGATGGGCTTTTAGAGATGGCTGTTTTAGAAGAAATGGAAATTCTGGTGACAGCTATCGTAGGAATGATTGGCATCCGTCCGACAATCGAAGCCATCAAACATCATAAAGACATTGCACTTGCAAATAAAGAAACACTGGTGACCGCAGGTCATATCATTATGCCTCTGGCGAAAGAAAATAATGTATCCATACTGCCGGTGGACAGTGAACACAGTGCAATCTTCCAATCTCTTCAGGGAAACAGGCGGGATCAGGTAAAACGGATTCTGTTGACTGCGTCCGGCGGCCCGTTCCGTGGAAAAAAACGTGATGAACTGGCAAATATGACTGTGGAAGATGCGTTAAAACATCCCAACTGGTCTATGGGACGTAAGATCACCATTGATTCATCCACTTTGGTAAATAAGGGGTTGGAAGTGATGGAAGCAAAATGGCTGTTTGATGTGGAACTGGGCGATATTCAGGTCCTGGTTCATCCGCAGAGTATTATCCATTCGGCGGTAGAATATCAGGATGGGGCAGTAATTGCACAGCTTGGTGTGCCGGATATGAAGCTTCCGATTCAGTATGCACTTTTCTATCCGGACCGTCTTCCTATGCAGGGAAAGAAACTGGATTTGTTTGAAGTGGGAAATATGACCTTTGAAAAGCCGGATATGGAGACCTTTGAGGGCCTGCAGCTCGCTTTTCAGGCAGCAAAAGCCGGTGGCTCCATGCCTACGGTCTATAATGCAGCAAACGAGATGGCT
>JBJENT010000092.1:0-3307 GCA_051880335.1 Lachnospiraceae bacterium | reverse complement strand
GTTATTATAGCGCCTCCATTTCAACTATTCCTCATTTTCTGATAAATTCCGATTTGTTTAATTCTTATTCTATTTCGCCAGAAAATTACTCTGTATCTCCATCGGCATATGATAAGCCTGCCCGCGTTTCATCAGGCTGTAGAGCTTGAAGCTCATGAGTTCCGGGCTGGCATTCAGGCTGCTACAGAATCCAAAATAATTCAGGTCTTCGTTCTTGGACATTTCAGCCACATCGTCGTCTTCGAGAAGAAGATCTGCAGCAAACAGATTGGCTTCATATTCTGTAGAATCCATCATATTGTAAAGCACATCATCCTTCATGGGAGCCATTTTCAGCTGTGACCGGTGCAGGATGATATGCCCCAGTTCGTGTGCAGCAACGATGCGCTGCTCTTCTTCAGAAAGGAAACTGCTGATCATGACATAGATCGTCTGGCAGCTCATGAAGCAGTAACCTTTTAATTTCTTATAATTCGATGTTTCTCCGACTACGACGTTCATGCAGTCGAGAAGTTCAAAAGGGTCTCTGGTCTTAAAGCGTTTGACCAGTTTTTCCACTTTTGCGTAGATATAACTATTTCCCAAATAAATCACCTCAAAAGATCCGTTATCTCAAAGATGCGGAGAGTTCCCCACAAGTATAATGTACTCCAAATGCTGTACAATAAAAAGGACACTTACTTTTCATTGAGATACTTTTTCGGTGTAAACTTCTTGGCACGTCTTTTGGAATCCAGATAAAGCATCTGGATCTCATCCATGAAAGCGGTTTTATCTTCATCGGATAATTCTCCACCGGCGAACATGGCGGCTGCCTGTTCCAGAATCTGCTGTGCCTGTTTCGCACCTCTGGATCCATATTGTTCTGTGGCTTCTGTAATAAAGGATTCCTCTTCTGTCATGAGATAAGAAACATCACATCCCAGAGTATCCGCAAGTTTCTGATAAAGTTCATGCTGCTTTGGATAACGTCCTTCTTTCTCCCATCCGCCTACCGTTCTTAAGGATACACCAATTGCCTGGGCCAGTTGGGTCTGACTCATATCCTTCGTTTTTCTCAATGTTTTTACTTTCTCACCGAATGTCATAACAATACCTCATTTCTAAGCTATTTCAGGCTGATTGACTTATCCCGGAGCAAAAGCAGGAAAGTAATTTCCTAAAATACGCAAGTTAACTCTTGACAATGCGAAATTGATTGCCTATAATGTGAATCACAACAGATAAGCAATTACTTGCATATAATATAAACAATATTTCCTATAATGTCAATATTAATCTCTTATAAATTGCCTATTTTAGCGGATTTTCAGTTGTATTATTGCATCTGGAATGTGAATAAATGACGCAGGAAGAAGCAATTAGAAGAGAAAATAGGCAATTACGTGCAAAAGAGGTGAAAAAAATGGGACGTCAGAAGTCTTTTATCTGTATCGATCTGAAATCCTTCTATGCGTCCGTCGAGTGTGTAGAAAGAGGCCTTGATCCATTTAAGACAAATCTGGTCGTTGCGGATCCGACAAGATCACAGTCTACGATCTGCCTGGCTATTACTCCGGCTATGAAGAAGCTGGGGGTGAAGAACCGGTGCCGCATCCATGAGATTCCGGCAGGTATTGAATATATTACAGCCATGCCGAGAATGCAGTTGTACATTGATTATTCTGCCAGAATATACAGTATCTATCTCCGGTATATTTCCAAAGAGGACATTCATGTATACAGCATTGATGAATGTTTTATGGATGTGACGAATTATCTGTCCCTTTATCATATGACAGAAAAGGAAATGGCGGTTGAGCTTATGGATGCGGTGATGAAAGAAACCGGTATTACTGCTACTGCGGGAATCGGTACTAACCTGTATCTGGCAAAAGTTGCCATGGATATTGTGGCAAAACATGTGGAGGATCACATTGGTATTTTGAACGAAATATCCTACAGACAGCAGTTATGGGATCATCGTCCGCTCAGTGATTTCTGGAGGATTGGTTCCAGAACAGAAAAGAAACTTGCCGGTTATGGAATCCATACCATGGGAGATATTGCTTATACATCTGTTACATCTGAGGAGTGGCTCTATAAGATGTTTGGAATCGATGCAGAACTGCTGATCGATCATGCCTGGGGGCTGGAATCCTGTGATATTCATGATATCAAGAATTACCACACGGAGGAACACAGCCTGTCTAACGGGCAGGTGCTTATGCGGAATTATTCTTTTGAGGAGGCAGCGGTGGTTGTCCGGGAAATGACAGACGTTCTTGTGCTGGATCTGGTGTCTAAAGGATTGATCACTGGCTCTGTCACACTTTGGATTGCTTATGATCATCGATATGAGCGGCCTTCATCCCATGGGACCGTGCGGCTGACATCTTTGACAAACAGTTCCAGCACTATCATGGATGAAGTGGATAAACTGTATCAGAAAATTACAGACCGTCATACAGGGATCCGGAGAATCGAGATCTGCGCCAACCGGGTCATGCCGGAAGGATATCTGCAGTATGATCTGTTTACAGATCCGGCTGCAGTCGAAAAGGAAAAGAACTTACAGCAGGCTATTCTGGATGTAAAAAAGAGATATGGAAAAAATGCGATTATGCGGGGAGCTAATCTGCTTGACTGCTCTACATACAGAGAACGAAATAATCAGATTGGCGGTCATCGTGCATAAGGAGGTGCATAGATCATGATGGCAAGTGCGTATGCAAAATTAATTTATATGCCAAGACCGGTATCCAACCGGCGAAAGATGGATGTGGGACACCGGGCAAAGCAGTTTGCACCGTTTGCTGCTCTTCGGGGATTTGAAGAGTCGGTCCGGAAAAAAGAGATCCTTTATGAACCCAGAAAGGAACTGTCTGAGGAAAAGAAGCAGGAACTGGACAGAAAGTTACAGTATCTTTCTACAGGTATGTGCATTCAGGCAACATATTTTGTCGAGAGTATGGAATTTCCGGGAAAAGGAAAGCATTGTACCATTGAAGGAACTGTGGAATTCTTTGATCTGCAGATTCATCTCCGGATTGGAGATACGGAGATACCAATTTCAGATATTACAGATCTGTCTGGAAATGTGTTTGAAATATTAGAAGAACCCTGTTAATTATTTTTGTGGAAGTTTCCGCAAAACCGGCGGCGAGTGGGAGCTGACAGGAAGCGGAAATGAAAACAACAGATTGTCAAAGCCAGTCTGAATATGGAAATCGTGATTGCCCGCGCAGCTTTGGCGCTTACGGAATGGACAACCATGATGCTCATAAGGCGGATTTTTATTTCCCTTGGATCCGTTGAGTAATAAATG
>JBJENT010000091.1:0-3320 GCA_051880335.1 Lachnospiraceae bacterium | reverse complement strand
GTGCATATGGCGGTAATAATAAGGTGGCAGGTGTGGTAAACGGAGACAGACTGGATAAGCTGGATCCGAAATTTACAACCATTGATGGTGTTCCCTGTGTTACCTTTACTGCAACACATTTTTCACCGTATACGATTTATGTGGATACCGCAAATCTGGTAGAAGGTGTATCAGATGCTACACCTAAGACAGGAGATGCCATTCATCCAAAATGGTTCCTGGCAGTTGGACTTTTCTGTCTCTCTATTGTTCTGTTTTTGAAGAGAGATAAGAAATATCAGGTTGAGTATGTTCAGTAGTGCCCAATCAGATGAGTGAGAAACGTAAAAGTAAAGCGAAAGAGCAAGGTAAAACAGTAAGACAAAAGAGTAAGTGAAATGGGCAAGGTATAAAGGGTAAGGCAAATATATGTGGAAAAAATGCATCGCATTTTCCGGGATACTTCTGGCACTATTTCTGGTGATTGGTTTTACCAGAAATGCCAGTGTGGATGCCGGTAAAACGGTATCTGAAAATGATGAAGTAAAACGGGAAATAGCAGAGCGATTAGGTAAGGATGTTAATTTCATAGAAGACACCTCTGTTTCAGATAATGATCGGTCCTCTGTTTCCGGTAATGAGCCGGAGAATGACAGTACTGTGTCATCAGAGAGCACAGTGGCAGAACCGGATATTTTGGATGAGGAAGGTTGTCTGTATGTGATTAGGGCAGATGGAAACCGCCTGGGAAGTGTTCCGATTGTGTCCGGAAATGCATTTGTTTTTATGCAGAGTGATGGCTCCGTCTGGCAGGGAGATTATGATTCTTCCGTGGCCGACAGCCGGGTAATAGACTGGTCATTTTATCGTGATGACAGCCTTACTTCCTATAATATTCCGAACCATGTAAAATCCATCGGTCAGTTTGCTTTTGCCAGAAGTGCCTTACAGGAAATTGTGATTCCGGATGGAGTGAACAGTATCGGTTATGCAGCATTTTATCATTGTGACCAGCTGGAAAAAGTTGAGATTCCGGATTCCGTTACGGAAATAAAAGAGCATGCTTTTGAAAATACTCCATGGCTCAGCGATTTTATGGAAAATGGAAGCCAGGATTTTCTGATCGTAGGGGATGGTGTGCTTTTAGCATACTGCGGAACGGAAAAGCAGATTACACTTCCAGATGAAGTAAAAACAGTTGCAGACGGAGCGATTCCGGAAGATATAGAAATAATAAAATAGTACAAACTCCAAACAAGAGACTCCCGACATATGATAGGTAAAAGTCGGGAGTTTTTTATGTTATGAATCGAGTTAGAAAGCAGCTTCATATAAATGATTTACATATAAATGGGATACCTTGTACGGTGGCAGTACTGGATAGTGGGATTGACAGTACCCATCTGGATTTTGATGGAAGAATTGTGGATTTCTGTGATTTTGTCCAAAACCAAAATGATTTTGGATATGATGATTACGGACATGGGACCCATGTATGTGGATGTATTGCAGGAGATGGAACTGCTTCCAATGGATATTATAGAGGAATCGCACCCCATGCCAATCTGCTGGTTGCCAAAGTATTGGATAAAAAAGGAAATGGCAAAGTGGAACATATGATAGAGGGGATTAAATGGATATTATCCCTTCAAAACATTTATCATGTACGAGTTCTGAATATTTCCATTGGAACAGATGTGGGATTTCAGGAACAGGATTATCAGGAAATCATGGAATTATTAAATGAAGCCTGGAGAAAGGGAATCGTTGTGATATGCGCAGCCGGAAATAGCGGACCGGAAAACGAATCTATTTCCATGTTGGGAAGAAATAAGAATATTATTGCGGTAGGATGTCATGAGGGGGAAATGGAACATGATTTTCCAAATACCTGCCAACTGAAATCCGGTAGGGGAAGAGAGAATGACATATGCAGGAAACCGGATCTGGTTGCACCGGGAACAGAAATCATTTCCTGTCGCTCATCCATGGAAATATCAAATAAAAGGGACAACGGATATTACTGCAGGAAAAGCGGAACATCCATGGCTACAGCCATTGTTTCAGGTCTGGCTGCCCTCTTTTTTGAGAATAGTCCCAATGAATCAAATGAGTATTGTAAAAGAAGGATGCTGCTCACAGCAAAAGATTTGGGCGAACCATGGAATAAACAGGGTTATGGAATGGTACAACCTGAAAATTTTATGTTGACATAATTATGTACTGATGTATACAATGATACAGAACATATGCGGTGTAGTATATAGAATAGTTACGAATATCTTTATTATCGCATATGAGATCATTCGATCGGAGGAACAACATTATGCCAGACAATAATGAACAATATTTTACCAATAGACCCGTTTCCATGAATCATCATAATAATTTATTGGAAATTGAGGAACATATGTATATTTTGGATGATGTGAAAAAGCCCAACGTTTTCCGAAATATGTTTCCCTATTCTGAGATTCCCAAGATTCCGTTTAATGATAGAATTGTACCCCACAACATGCCAAAGGATATCTGGATTACAGATACCACCTTCCGTGATGGACAGCAGTCCAGGGCACCTTATACAACGGATCAGATTGTAACCATATATGATTATCTCCACCGTTTGGGTGGCCCAAATGGTATGATCCGGGCAAGCGAATTCTTTTTATATAGTAAAAAAGACAGAGATGCAGTATACAAATGTATGGAGAGAGGGTATGAATTCCCGGAAGTCACCAGCTGGATCAGGGCATCAAAGGAAGATTTTAAGCTGGTAAAAGAAATCGGCATGAAAGAAACCGGTATTCTGGTCAGCTGTTCTGATTATCATATTTTCCTGAAAATGAAGATGACCAGACGACAGGCAATGGAACATTATCTCAGTGTGGTAAGGGATTGTCTGGAAGAAGGAATCAGCGTCAGATGCCATCTGGAGGATATCACCAGAGCGGATATTTATGGCTATGTTGTACCATTCTGTCTGGAACTTATGAAATTGATGGAGGAATACAAAATACCGATTAAGGTACGTGCCTGTGATACCATGGGGTATGGTGTCAACTTCCCGGGTGCAGTTATCCCCAGATCAGTACAGGGTATCATTTATGCGATACATAAACATGCCGGTGTACCTCATGAGTTGATCGAATGGCATGGACATAATGATTTCTATAAAGCGGTAAGTAATTCCACCACAGCATGGTTATATGGATGCAGTGGTGTCAATACTTCCCTGTTTGGTATTGGTGAGAGAACCGGTAATACTCCGCTGGAAGCCATGGTATTTGAATATGCCCAGTTAAAAGGCGATTTAAATGGTATGGATACCACGGTGATTACAG
>JBJENT010000090.1:0-3341 GCA_051880335.1 Lachnospiraceae bacterium | reverse complement strand
AACATCTATTACTATTGTGAAAAGAAACAGCACAGAATAGCAAAGCAGTGTGCCGGAACCAATAACCGGATATACTATTCCAAATATAATATACAGTCCCGGTGCCTGAAGCAAATATATGTAAAGATTATTCTTACACAGCCATTTGTAAACTGTTGTCTTCTCCAGGTTTCCTACCGCCTTTGTTTGGCATAATCCCATGGATAAAGTTAAAAACAATACAGGGCAAACACTTTTTAATATACATTCCATCGCATACATTTCTGTTGAAAGCTGAGCCAAAAATGCACAGACTGTAATGCCGGCCAGGGAACCCACGATCAAAAGCCATTTTGACATGTTCTGATAAATAGAATCTGAAATATGGAAACATGCTGCCCCAACAAAAAATATAATAATGTAAATATCAATCTGAGATATTTTGAAATAATCTATCTGTCCCAAAAAGAAGTGTGCCACAAAGTATAATGCCACAGATACCATTGCCCCCAAAATTAGATTTCTTTTTCTCAATAGTACCTGCAATAAAATCCATATCAAGGTAACCCAAAACAGCATCAGAAGAAACCATGCCATATCCGAGAATTTCCCTAACGCCATCGCTTTATACCCATCCAAAAGAGATGTTCCTTTGTCTCTTCCAAAGCTCGGAATATCAAAAAGGGTATACGTTGGAACAAGCCATAATGCTCCGTATACGAAATATGGAATCAGCAGCCGGACTGCTTTCTTTCTGATCAAGCTGAGAGCGCTGCTTTGATTCTTTTGCAAAGATATCTGTAGAAGAAAGCCGGCAGCAAAAACGAAAATCGGAACAGCCGTTACTAAAATAACATTACTGATCCATCTCAGTATTATGCTTTCCCGCTCTGCTCTTATGGGCCAAAATTCATTGCCACTATAAAACAATGCACAATGAACTGCTATCACCAAAAACATCGCCATTGTCTTCATAAAATCAATATAATCATATTTTTTCATTTGTTTATCAGCTTCTCCCAAGGCTCATATCCCTCCATACTTTCGTGAAGATATGTATCCTGCCACTACCGGTATTGTTTGTGGAAATACTTGTTTTATGATTCCCTTCATAGATGACTCATCTCCTTCCTGGCACAAAACTGGTCATAATTTACAAACAAACCACCACTTGATAGAATAAGTTCATAATATAGAAAATCCGTCCATCCGGTATTCTCTGCAAAAAGGTTCTGCTTTCCCCGATACACAAACCCAAGTTTTTCATACAGACGCCGGGCAGGGGTATTGGTAGCTAAAGCATCAAGTCGGATTGCTTTCTTTCCACTTTTCTTTGCCAGCGAAATGATTTCTCCCATCATTCTTTCCGATACACCTTTTCCCTGATATTCAGGATCTACTGCAAGAATATGTAAGGAAGCTACCTCATTATCTTTCAGATTTTGCCCCCAGACAATTTCATGATAATCCGCACCCTGATACATTGTAATCGCTACCATACCTGCAACATTTTGCCCATCCATATACAAATACATTTCCTGTCTGTCTATATACGATTGGAGCATCGCATCTGTAGGATGCTTTCCGTAAATCCACCTGGCATAAATATCCATGTCTTTTGTATGTTCAATTACTTCTATATATTTCTCTCTTACCATGGCAAAATCGCCAGCTAATACCAATTCCATGCTTTTATCTATCTCCCCAAAATCAATGCACTTAATTTATCTTTTTAATTCAAATGGTACGCCATTTGCCGCAATAACCTGTCTATATGTCATGTCTATAAAAACAGAAACAGGAATTCCTAATTTTTCCAGAATTGCTTTTGCTGATTCTTTAATATCTGTATATTAGCTTCTCCCACGGTTTGTATCCTTTCATAAAACTCAAATCCTCTTCCGTTCTGAAACCTTCCAGCAGTTTTTCTTTTATTACTGGTAAATATGAACCATCAGAATCTTTAAATTTCTTGTGTCTATATAACTTTGATTTTTGGAAATCATATAAACTATCCACGTTTTCCAGCAGCTGCCTGGCTACCTTATAAGTACCTTCATCATCTTTTTCAGCGCACACAATATCAAGCATAGGTACATACTCATTATATTTTCCCCTGTCAAAAACGCGGGACAACGTACCACTTTTTTCTGCCAGAAATTTTGCATATGCAGTGTCATTTTCTTCCAGAGCCAATCTGGTCATCATGGAAAATGCTAAATTTAAAGTACTGTACTCAGAGAAAAGCACATTTTCAAACATCTCATATGCTTCCTCAGACTTTCCCTGTTCTTTATAAAGTCGTCCCCTATACACCATTTTCATCGGATCGTAATCAGAAAAATAGTTTAAATATTTTTCTGCCATTGTATAATTCTGTTTCCTTAAATAAAAGCCAAACAACGAATCTGCTGCATGATGCCTTATTTCTTCATTTTCATCATTTAATGCCATTTCATACCAGGAATTGATTTGATCATCATATCGATCAGGATCCTTACATTCTCCTGTCAGTCTTCTTGCATCAAGCATTAAAGCAACCTGCCAAATAAGTATATTGCAATTTGGATACTTTTCAACAATTTTCACAGCCCATTCATAAGTCTTCTCGTATCCCTCTTTGGAAAACATAATATCCATTTCCCTGATAATTTCTTCCACTTCAACACCCGTAAGTTTCTCCTGAAAAGAAAGTAATGTATCAAGAGAAATATTCAGCAGTCTGGCAATGGGAGCCAGTAACTCAATATCAGGATTCGAATTACCATTTTCCCACTTATTCACAGCCGGAGTTGTTACACCTAATCTGTTTGCCATTTCTTCTTGTGTAAGACCAATTTCTTTTCTATATTTTTTAATTACACTGCCAATATCCATTTTGAATCATCTCCAGAAATTTATTTCAAAAGCTTTTGTAAGTAAATCATAACAAGATTCCTCTTACTGTACAATTGAGCAGTTGGTGACATGCTCCCACCACTTAAATCCAAGATTTTGAAATGGGGGCTTCCTGTTCAATGGCTCTTCTGAGCCAAGTATCTGCAGGCTACCCTCGCGTGTCCCGCGATTGTTTTGCCCGATTATGGGCATTTCTGTTTCTTTTGTCCGGTTACGGACTTATTTTTCCCTGTTTCCTGCCTATGCAGTCAGCATTCTCCTTGCCTCCTCATGGATATTCACTGCTGCATTTTTGTCCCTGTCCATGACATTTCCACACTCGCATATGTATATGCGCTCCGAAAGCTTCAGTTCCTTTTTCACCTTTCCACACCTGCTACATCTCTTGCTGGATGGATAGAAACGGGCAACCTTTACCAGTTTCTTTCCCTGCTCCTCCAGCTTGTAGGCCAGGATATCCCGGA
>JBJENT010000089.1:0-18005 GCA_051880335.1 Lachnospiraceae bacterium | reverse complement strand
CTGAACACAAAAAGGAATGTGAATATAAAGACTAAGTGATTTTTTCTCCATCTGCCTGCTCCGCTTTTCTCCGGTTAATTCATGAATACCGATTTCTCAATCCTTGGTATCCAGTTTCAGCACACTCATAAATGCGCTCTGTGGAATTTCTACATTGCCCACCTGACGCATACGCTTTTTACCTTCCTTCTGCTTTTCAAGAAGTTTTTTCTTACGCGTGATATCACCGCCATAGCATTTTGCAAGTACATCTTTCCGCATTGCTTTCACCGTTTCTCTGGCAATGACTTTGCCACCTACTGCTGCCTGAATCGGTATCTCAAACAAGTGCCTTGGTATCTCTTCCTTGAGTTTTTCACACATTTTACGTCCACGCTCATAGGCACTGTCTGCATGTACAATAAAAGATAAGGCATCCACTTCTTCTTTGTTGATCAAAATATCCAGTTTTACCAGCTTGGACATCTCATATCCCTTCAGATCATAATCAAAGGAAGCGTATCCCCTTGATCTGGATTTCAGTGCATCAAAGAAGTCATAGATGATCTCATTCAAAGGCAGCTCATATTTCAGAAGTGCCCTGGTAGTTTCAATATATTCAGTACCGATATAGCGGCCACGCCTCTCCTGACAAAGCTGCATGATCGGGCCGATAAATTCGGTAGTCACCATGATTTCTGCACTGACAATGGGCTCTTCCATATAATCGATTTCCGATGGGTCCGGCAGGTTGGACGGGTTGGTAAGTTCGATCATCTCGCCATTGGTTTTATAGACCTTGTAAATAACCCCCGGTGCAGTGGTAACCAGATCCAGATTATATTCTCTTTCCAGTCGTTCCTGAATGATGTCCAGATGAAGCAGTCCCAGAAATCCGCAACGGAATCCAAACCCAAGTGCCAGGGAAGTCTCCGGCTCAAAATTCAGAGAAGCATCATTTAACTGCAGTTTTTCCAAAGCATCTCTCAGGTCAGGATATTTATTGGTATCTGCCGGATAAATACCGCAGTACACCATGGAATTAACTTTTTTATAGCCAGGCAGAGGTTCTGCACAGGGATTCTCCAGATCCGTAATGGTATCACCCACACGGGTATCCTTTACATTTTTAATGGAAGCTGTTAAATAGCCTACCATGCCTGCCTGCAGCTCCTCACAGGGAATAAACTGCCCGGCACCAAAATATCCCACTTCCACCACCTCTGCAGTAGCTCCGGTGGCCATCATTTTTATTTTCGTGCCCTTGGAAACACGTCCCTCTTTCAACCGGCAAAATACAATGACCCCTTTATAGGAATCATATACCGAATCAAAAATCAGTGCCTGCAGCGGCTTTTCCGGATCTCCATCAGGGGCAGGTATTTTGGACACAACCTGTTCCAGCACCTCCTCAATACCGATTCCGTTTTTCGCCGAAATCAGCGGTGCATCCTGTGCTTCGATTCCAATCACATCTTCGATTTCTTCGATGACTCTTTGCGGGTCTGCACTGGGCAGGTCTATTTTATTGATAACCGGAAATACATCCAGATCATGTTCCAATGCCAGATATACATTGGCAAGCGTCTGTGCTTCGATTCCCTGTGCTGCATCCACAACAAGAATCGCCCCATCACAGGCAGCCAAAGCTCTGCTGACCTCATAATTGAAGTCAACATGACCCGGCGTGTCAATCAAATTGAAAATATATTCTTCCCCATCTTTTGCTTTATAAATAATGCGGACCGTCTGCGCTTTAATGGTAATCCCGCGTTCTCTCTCCAGTTCCATATTGTCCAGAACCTGATCCTGCATTTCACGACTGGTAAGCAGTCCGGTCTTTTCAATGATACGATCCGCCAGTGTGGATTTACCATGATCTATATGTGCAATAATACAAAAATTTCTGATTTTACTCTGATCTACTGTTGCCATAGAATCCTCCGGAAAAACATGTAGCCGATTCCGCTGCTGCAAGATTACAGCACCGAAATAGCCCCGCCTTTTTTCATATCGGCAACGATTAGTATACCAAACCTGGGCTTTTCTGTCCAGAAAATGCCTTGTAGTCTCCACTGAAATATTCCGGGAAATGCCCTGCATCCTCCACTGAAATGTTCCGGGAAATGCCTCTTATCTTATTTTCCTGAAAGCACCTCATTTAATATTCTGGCAATTGGCACGCATGCATTAACAGCTTCCTGCACTGTATTGTTCTGTGCCCCAAGCTCGATCAGCAGACTGCGGGGTTCCAAATGCATATTATACCGGTATCCCTTCAAATAAATCTTTCTGGCCAGCCCCGGATAATAGGTTTCACTGGATATCTGCATTTGAAAAGAAAATGCCAGATTATCCTGCAGATATGGATTAGGCAGATAGGCAATTTCACCCACATCATTTACTCTGCTTAATCCGTTAAAGAACATAAAACGCGCCATTTTCACACCATCTATTTCCGTCACCAGTTTGGTATCATCGGAAATAGCATCTCTATGGAGATCAATAACCACCTGTATTCCCGGATTATCTTTTAACAGCTGTTCCAGTGCCGGCAGCGCATTGGAATATGCATAATCCCGGCTTTCCACATCATACTGTCCGGTATGGTGAAGTACCTGATAGCCATATTCCTTTTCCAGGATCTGGGACAGGACCTCCCCTACTCCCACAATGGAAGTACTGGGATCTCCCGGTATCGAATCTATGTATGCTTCCGTAGAATGGGTGTGATAAATCAAAATCTGGGGACCTGTATCGCTTTTTCGGATGGACAAATCCTCTTTTAGAAATTTCTCTCCATTCAGTTCTGACTCATCAATATAGGTAGCGGTATCTATGGTGTAATAGTTTTTGGTCATCTCCTCATAGGTTGCATAGGTTTCCGGCGATACCTCCTGCTTTGCCGGGGTATATAAAAACCCCTCCGGATATTGATAATCGGCCGCCTCCACATTGCCATCTGTAACATAAAAAACAGAACCATCCTCGTTTAACCTGTCGGATTCATATTCCGGATATTCTGTCTGCGACGAATTATTTCCTTGTCCCTGCAATCCGTCTCCACTTTCAGCTATGCCCTGCTGCTCAGCCCCACTATTTTCCTGCATGTTCTGAGATTCTTCCATACCTGCCCCCTCCGTTTCATTTCCTAAATCCGTTTCATTTCCCAAATCCATTTGATTTTCTAAATCTGTTTGATTTTTAAAATCTGCTTCAAAAAAACTTTCTTCTCTTGATTCGGCCAGTAATACCTCTACATACTCTTTATAATGTTCGCTTACCATCCCTTCTCCATAATAGGAAATACTGTATCCATAGATTGGCAGCTGCCCACTGGCTGCTTCCATGACTGTTCCGGCCCAGTAATTTCTTTGCGGGCCATATTCCACACAATCCATTGCATATGCCACTGCCGGTTCCATATATTCTATTATTTCTTTCAAAAAAATCCGATCCGGTCTGGCAAAAAAAACGAACCAGAGCAGGAATATTGTTCCTGCTCCCAGTTCAACCACTCTATATTTCCAACGCAATATTAATTGCCTCCGATATGGTATAGCTTAATCTGTTTATTACATCATCAATATCTTTTGTGGTCACATACATATTCTGTAATTCAGTCATTTTTTTCTCCGATGCATCATCATACCTGCGTATTTCATCTTTTTGCTTTTCCATCATGTCATTTACAATGGTACCTGCATCCACTACTGTTGGAATCCCTATCCCCAGAACAGGTATATGAAGCGTATCCGAATTTAATGCATGTCTGTGATTTCCTACACCGGAGCCGGGCTGTACACCGGTATCCGTAATCTGGATCGTCCGATTCAGCCTTCTGGTGCTTCTTGCTGCAAGAGCATCAATGGCAATGACCACATCCGGCTTTATCTGATCACATACTCCCTGTACAATTTCAAAGCTTTCCATACCGGTTCTTGCCATGACCCCCGGAACAATGGCACTGACCGTATGGATCTTTTCCTTTTCATAAGCGGCCTTTCCAAACTCTTTCACGATATGCCTTGTTATATATAAATGATCCACAGCCGAAGGTCCAAGGGCATCTGCAGTTACATCCCGATTTCCAAGACCAACCACCAGAACGGAGAGTTCCTCTTTTTCCCTGGGTAAAAGTTCCCGAATCTGGTCTGCTGCTTTTAAAGAAATCTCCCGATGATAATCATCATCCGGCACAGCCATCCCGGGAGCTTCTAATGTAATATATGTTCCCATAGGCTTATTCATACATTTTGCACCGTTTTTTGTCTCAATGATAACTCTGGTAATATAGATTTCCTTTTCAGGATCATTTTCTTCTTCCACACGCACCCCATGTATTTCTTCATTCGGTTTGGACGCTGATTCTCTGGCCTCTAAAGCCAAATCCGTTCTGATTTGAAATCCCATAAAATTACCATCCTCATATATATTTATTCAAAAAAACATAATCTAGTAACATTTTTTCCATTTTCCTTTTGAAATATGTACTTTATATTTTTCTTTTGAAGCACTATCTTATTTTTGAAGTATAATTGACTTTGGAATATTATTGATTTTACAATGATATTAATTTTGAAATGTATTTCTGATTTTTTTGAAATATCTATTGACAGTAAATAAGATTCACATTAAAATAATATGCGTGTGTTTACATTAGCATTCCGTGTCTCGCTAAGTGTAACATCAAGGACGAACAGTAGAATTTTATTGGAGGTGTAATCTTGGCTAATATTAAATCTGCAAAGAAAAGAATCTTAGTAAACAGAACAAAAGCTGATAGAAATAAATCTATCAGATCAAGTGTTAAAACAGCTATTAAGAAAGTATATGCAGCAATTGATTCTAACGATACAGAAGCTGCAAAAGCTGCTTTAGTAGAAGCTACTTCTATTATTGATAAAGCAGAAACAAAGGGAGTATATCATAAAAACAATGCTTCCAGAAAGATTTCCCGTCTGAGCAAAGCCGTTAACAAAATGGCTTAATCAAATCGGCTGAATCAAACAAGAAAAACAAACCCGATTGCTACCGTCATGGCAATCGGGTATTTTTTTATTTATTAAAAAAGTTATAGGACAAAAAAAGAAGCTGCCGCTTCACGAATTCTCCTTCGTTAAAGTGACAGCCTGCTCTTTCTTTTAAGTATGCTAAATTAGAATGCAGCACCTGCTGCGCTTAATAAGCTTGCACCAGCTACAACTACAATGATTGCTGGAACTAAACCAATAATAGAACATACCAGACCGGCGATAGCCATACCTTTACCACCTTTGTGTTTTGCAAGGCTGATACCGGATAAGATACAGCCAACTAATGCACAAATAAATGTAATATAAGGTACACAGCATGAGAATACCAGTGCCACGATACCAAGTACCATACCTGCTACTGCTAAACCAATTGACTGTTTAGGTTCTTCCTGTGCAGCGTATACCGGCTGCTGACCATACCCCATTGGTGCCTGCTGTGGTGCCGGTGCGCCCTGAGAAGCTCCGCATGATGTACAAAAAGCTGCACCATCCGCAATTTCTGCTCCACAATTATTACAAAACATATCTCTTCCTCCTTGTTGTAAAAACTAGTTTCGACTCATATTTTACCATGTCAACAAATGATTAGCAATGAAAAAACATGAATTCTGATGTAAATTAACATAATCAGACCTTATTATAGGAATAATTCTATCTCCAAGGTTGACATCCCATCCACTCCCATGAAATAATAAATTCGCTTTATCATACGAAAAGGCAATGCAGTCCCAGGAGAGTTTTTATGAATACACCAGATTCTTACATGATGCGTTTTTCACGCAAATGTTATTATATATGTGTCTTTATCTGCCTGCTGCTTCTGGCAGGTTATCTGACACTTTGTGCCCTTCACATTCCGCTCACTTCCATAAATCCTTTTCCATGTATCTTTTATGAAACATTTCATTTATACTGCCCCGGATGTGGCGGTACCAGAGCCTTATCTGTTCTGTTGCAGGGCCATTTTCTGGAAAGTATAAAATACCATCCGGTTATCCCATACAGCTTTGTTCTGATTGTCAGCTTTATGATTTCTCATACACTGAATATTTTCTCCAAAGGGAAAATCAAAGCCATGCTTTTTAGACCAATCTATCTGTATATCATGATCGCCATCATACTTTTACAATGGTTTGTAAAACTATATCTGGCGATCCGATATCAGATTTATGTACTGGACTGACCTATTCAATATAGAACATATAGTATACATCCGTATCAATGGTTTCTAATTCTTTTCCATTGTAAAGTTTCAGGTCACCGGTTCCATGATTTACATCATAATCTACCAGTACCGGAATCAGTTTTTCATTTACATAGATAGCACGTTTTACATCATTGGCTATCTTTGTACTCTCTTTTCCGGTATATACCTTAAATGTACCCATACCGTCATCATCCATATCTTTAACGTAGGTAATATTTCCATCGTCCTGACAGGAAACGCTGTAAGGTGCTACATCGGTATCAATCTTGTCATCATTCTTATAAAGTTCTACTGTTTCCTCTGTATCATCTTCATAAATACCATATACAAGATCACCTTTTTCTACAGAAAGAAGAACATTTACATCATCATATACTTTTTCATAAGACTCAAATCCCTTGGAACCATAAGAAATCTTACCAACTTCATAGTTATCACGTTCTGTGGTGTAGTTTTCTTCATCCCAGATTTCTTCACAGGAAACGATATAAATAACCTTTCCGTCCTCTTCCATATTGATGGAGTGATAAACTCTTTCTGCTTCCAGAGCTTCTGTAGTATCGGTTCCTACTGCAACACAAAGAGTACCATTGCCTTTTGCTCTTTCCACTTCGTCTGCATAGCTGTACACACCTTCATCATATACTTTTCCGATTGCCCAATGCGGAAGATTATCTTCCTCTGTGATTCCGTATGCCACAGCAATCTTTCCATCGATTTCTCCGATATCAAAAGCATCATTTATCATGCCTTCTGCCACGACAGTCTTTTCACCGGTTGCAGAATCGTATAATTTCAGTTCGCAGGTACGACCGATCGTATAGTCTTTAAGGTCTTCACGTGTCCAATCCAGACTATATTCATCATATCCTTCCGATGCGCTTGCACTGTCATCAACCAGATCATAAAGAGTAACTTCATCCGCATTTTCACTGCGTTCTCCGTAAGCGATCTGAATGTTCTTTCCATCTGCCACAGCGCCTACAAATTCAAATTCTTCCTGAGAAATCTTTTCTTTCTCTTCCAGATTTGTCTTCAGATACAATTTATCTTCTTTGGCGAAAACCATGAAGTATAGGTCATCGGATGTATAATAAATATCCTGTACATCAGACTCTACTTTAACCTTATCCTCTTTCAGAGCAAGATCCTGTACATAAACAGTATCCTTCTGATCGATCCAGAGAATCTGCTTTTCATCCTCCGAAACTACCCAGTAGTAACCCAGATCATTTGCAATCTTCTCTTTATTTTCTTTCATATCCTGAATATAAAGAGAATCATTTTTCTCATAAATAATCCGGTCATCCCCTGTCATGTAATATCTGTATTCCATATCGGATGCAAATTTTTCCGGTGAAGGATCTTTTGCTTTTACATCAATATAATATAAATCATAGGTCTCGCTGTACTGATTGTCACCAAGCTGGTAGTAGAATAAATACCTGCCATCACTTGTATAGGTTGGATTCAGTTCATATGGATAATGGTATTCATCATCAAATGCCTCATCATCCAGTTCCACCGGTTTGATCTTCTTTAATGATGTGGAGAATAAAGAATCATCTTTTATGTAAAGGATATCGGTTCTTGCTTTCTTATTGCCGCTTCCGCCCAGAATCAGCTTTACTGCAAATACAACACCAACCAGTACGATCAGGGCTGCCACAACGATCAGTACGATTTTCAGTACTTTCTTACCCTGTCCCGGAGTTTTCTGTTTCTTCTGTGCAATGTTGTTGATATCCTGCACTACAAACCCGGAATCATTTACCGGAGCCGGGCCCACATTCGGATTCATCTGTCCCTGTGCCGGTGCTGCTCCGTTTAATGCTGCCCCGCAAGATAAACAGAAGGCATCCTGTGAATTGTTTGCTGCACCACACTGTGGACAAAATACTGTGCCCTGAGCCGGCGAAGCATCCTCTGTATTCTGCACGGGAGCATCATACACCGGTTCCTCCGGCTGCGATGGTGTTTCAACCTGTGATGGGATTACGGTATCTTCTGACTGATCCTGTGGTGCCACCCTCACCATAACTGTTTTTTCATCATCCTCCTGAGCAGTCGGCATAGGAATCGGCTGTTCAGCTTCTGCTAGTCTTGCACCACACTCAGGACAAAACAGGGCTCCATCCTCGAGCTGTGTGCCACAATTTTCACAAAACATTTTTTTCCTCCTTTGTTTTACATTTTCTTTTCATATTATTTTATCAAAACAATAACTATGCATCAATGGTTACTCCTCATTCCATTCAGTTTGACCATTACCATTGATATATTGTCTCTGGCACCGTTTGCATATACCACATCTTTCAGTTCACGGGCCTTTAACTGCATAGAATCATTGTTTAAAATATGCTGCATACTATCTTTTATTTTTTTCTCATCACACATCTTGTACAGGCCATCACTGCAAAGCAGAAAAAGAATATCCTGGCACAACTGCCCTTCCTGAATACTCACTTTCAGCTTTTCAAAAATCCCCAGGGCATTGGTAAGATGTCCATAATTTGGATGCGCTTTGTTATTTCTATCCTCGGCTCTCAGTCCCGGCTGATTTTCCCATACATCATCTACCGTTATACACCGAAAATCATTTTTTAGCAAATAGGCCCGGCTGTCTCCTGCATGAATGACTGCATAGTTTTTTTTATATAAAAACAGTACAAGCAGAGTGGAACCGCATACGGAGCCCTTATTATAGGTATGGAAAATCACCTTATTGATATCTTCCAGAGAGGCCCGGATGGAACATACCATCTGTTTAAAATCACATTGATACTTCTCTTCCGAGAACTGATTCCACCACATTTCCATGGACTGAATGATCATCTTACTGGCTATCTCACCGTTTGAATGTCCGCCCATCCCATCTGCGACAACAAATAGCCCGGCATATTCATTTATTTTCAATAAAACAGCATCCTGATTCACTTTACGAACCAGTCCGTTTTCACATAACCCCAAATATTCAATATTCATGCCAATCCGTCTGCTTTCTGCTTTCTGCAAAATTCTGCACATAAAATCATCTTTACTTCCCGGCTTTCAGGTCTTCTACATCCCCGACTTATAAGCGAAATAAAGAAGGCATCCTGTAAATATGGCCACTGCCAAAAAGATGATGAGCACAATGGAGAGCAGCCGCTTCAAAAATTTCCGGATTGCTCTGGCTCTTCTCTCTTTTCTCGTACTGTACAGTTCATTATATAATTCAGAAACGGTCTGGAATCTGTCATTTGCATGGATCTCCAGCCCTTTCATGATTGCCCTGCTGAGATATTTCGGAACTTTTCTGTTTAACTTTCTCGGAGGCAGCAGTTCGGTACCGGCCATCCGGGAAGATGCCTCGCAGGGTACCTTTCCTGTCAGCATTTTATACATGGTGGCACACAGGCTGTAAATATCTGTCCATGGTCCCTGATTTCCTCTGCTGTCATACTGTTCAATCGGCGCATAGCCATGTTTCAATACTACCGTTTTACTCTTGTCTTCCTTTCCGGAAACCAGCCTGGCTGCACCAAAATCAATCAGGGTTATTTTTCCGTCATTTCCGACCATAATATTATCCGGACTGATATCCCGGTGTATGATCTGCGCTTCATGAATTACTGACATGGATTGTAACAGCGGCTGCATGATTCCAAGCATTTCATCCCATGCTATTTTGTCCCCTCTTCGTTTTAAGTATTCTTTCAGAGAAATACCTTCCACATATTCCATGGCTATGTAGGCAGTTCCATTTTCATAGAAAAAGTCCTTTACACTGACGATTCCCGGCAGATGGAAAAACCTGGATAAGATTTCTGCTTCCTTTACATATCTCTCCATTCCCTCCTTAAAATCGGAAATGGTGGATTTCGATATGGGCTGCACCGTTTTTTCATCTACCCGGTTATCTCTATGTACAAACATAGATGGATAGTATTCTTTCACAGCAAACTTTTTATGGCTGTTCATGTCATATGACATATAGGTAATGCCAAAACCGCCTTCTCCTAAAACACGTCCAATCAGGTATTTCTTGTTCAGGACGATTCCCGGCTTCAGTCCGTTTTCACTCTGCCTGTAAGAAGACAGCTGAAAACCACAGTACGGACACTCTGTCACATGATCCGGAATCCCTGCCATACAACCAAAACATATTTTCATACACTTTTCCTTCCAAGTCCCGTATTTCTCCCCAAATGCAGGACTTTGCATATTTTTTATACCCTGACTTCCTCAATAAACTTCCCCTGATTACCACTTGGTTCTGGTAATCAGTATCTCGGAAATACACGCATCCTGAAGAGTTTTTCCGGTATAGCAAATGGAGATTTCCATATCCTCGCTTTCATTTACATCCACCAGATACATATACAGTTCCCCGTCATATTCTTCATCATAGTAAGACGGGAAATAATAATATCCATTACTGAAATCAACAAAATCTGCATCTCCGAAATATGCTGTTTTTCCCGGAACATACTTCTCCATGAAAGAGGATAATGGTCTTCCTAACAGTTTCGTGTATTCAAAACATCCACCGGCAGTTCCAACGTCATCTGACTTATATATGCCGAAATATGTAACATTCTGATTATCCTCAGTAGTCCATACCCATGAAAATGTGGTGCCATCTCCATCCACAAAGGAATAGACCGGATCGAAATCATCATTCTGAAGCACCACTCCATAGGAACCATCATCCATTACATAATAACTTTTTCCGCTCTCGTCTTCTTCCGATTCCACTGAACCAAGTGCAAATTTGAACAGCATACCGGCATCTGTCCAGTTAGACCAGTAATCTCCGTCCACATAACACATTTCCAGAAAAGCATTGTAATCAGCCTCCTGGTTTAAAAGTTCTTCCCGGCTTACCTGTTCGGCAGTATCAGACGGTTTCTCAGTTTCCGGCTCCTTTGTCGTATCCTCTTCCGGTTCTTCTACTGCTACCGGTTCTTCTGTTTCTTCCTCTTCCGGTTCTTCTGTTGTTTCCTCAACTGTCTCCTTGGAAGTGGTTTTTTCCGACTCCTTTGTTTTCTTTCCGGATGTTACTGCAAGGGCAATTACTGCAATCATAAGCAGTCCGATGATAACCAGTACAATGATGACAATGAGCACTGCCTTATTTTTTTTCTTCGGAGGCTCTCCATTCTGGTTGTATCCCGGTGCAGTTCCGCCTGTTCCCGGCATGGAAGGTGCTCCGGTCTGGCTTTGCGTCCGCGCACCGGTTCCCATGGGAACTGTATTTTGAATAAACGGTACACTATTTCCACCGGATTTATAGTCTCTTGCTCTTTCTAAAGCCTTGCGGAATGCCATCGGTGTCTGGAAACGTCTGGCTGGGTCTGGGTGTATTGCAGTTAAAACAGCAGTTTTCAAAAGCGGATTTCCATATAATGGTTCCGGAACCGGATTTCCATCCAACCGTTTGTTTCTGGCCTCTTCCTGCATGGATGCACTGATGGCTCCCTCTGTAGGCAGAAATGGATTTCTATTATTATTCAGCTGTCGGTATAACACCATACCCAAGGAATATATATCCGCCTGAATCCCATAGCCACGTCCGAAGTATACTTCCGGTGCCATATAATCATAGGTTCCTTTGGTGGAATGGGCCGAATTGGTTCCTTCCATTGTTCTGGCGATTCCAAAGTCACCCAGCTTAAAATCACCCGTATGGTTTACCATGATATTTGCCTGTTTGATATCTCTATGTAAAATCGGCTGAGGCTGCTTCTGGCACACTTCCAAAGCGGAACAGATATCGCAACCCATTTGTATCACTTTATCTTCCGTAAGAGGATGTTCCCTTACATAGGCCGGCAACGGTGTGAGAAGTTCCATTCGAATGAGGATATCCCATCCCATTGTATCCTTCCGTTCCATGATCATATGGTCTTCATAGGAAACGATATTGGTATACCCCTTCAGACTGGACATCAGCGCAAATTCTTTTGTCATCTCTGCAACCTGATTTTGAAAATATGCAGTGGCACTCTGCTCGTCCGAATACCATCCTTCATCATATCCGGTATCGATTTCATTCTGGGATCCCGGAATCGAAATCACCTTTAAAGCCGCTGTATAGGTTACTCCGGCTTCTTCCTTACGTATTTCAAAAACCTTTCCATAGCTTCCTGCGCCCAATTGTCTGACGCATTCCCACCCCGGCCATGTATTGATTTCCTGCATCTGCTTCTCTCCTTCTTATTTCATTTTTACAACCATTACGGTAATATTATCGTATCCACCATGATCTAATGCTTCCTGCACCAAATGCTCTGCACAGGCTTTTGCGGAATCCTCTTCACACAGTATGTGATGAATCTGCTCCCCTGAAAGTATATCGGTAAGACCATCGCTGCATAGTAAAAAACAATCTCCTCTTTTTATTTCTTTTTCCATAAAAAAAGGCTCTAACATAAGTTCTTCCGGATCTGCACCAAGATATTGGCTGAGTACAGGCTTTCTGTCTGTAATCCCATGCTCTCTTAAAAAGGCTTCATCCGTATGATCTTTGGATAACTGTACCAGTTCTTCTCCCGCCAGAAACGCTTTGCTGTCTCCCACATTGCATACAAATACTTTTTCATCTTTTATATATAAAATGACTGTTGTGGAGCCCATGGAGCAGAATCTTTTCTGAGACTCTTCAAAGACAGCCTGATTCATCTCCAATACCGTCTTTTTCAGAAAGGCTTCCGGCATTTCTTCTTTTGGCACCTTCTCTTTTAGCATTTCATCGTTCTGCATTTGGGAAAAAGTTTGAGCCGCCAGATAGGAAGCAATCTCTCCATCTGCTTCTCCGCCCATACCATCAAAAACAGCCAGGGAAACGCCTTTTTTCGAATTTCCTTTCCAATATAATGCCTTTCCGGAAAGTCCATCATTTTTCATCGGCAGGATCTGTCCCTGAAAGAAAAAATTATCTTCATTATTTCTTCTTTTTTTACCGATATGATTGCAACAGGCTGCCTCTACCGGAAATCCCTTCGATTTATGCTCTTTCCAAAATGGGATCATCATAAAAACACCTTTTTCTGTCTTTTATAACCTTTTTTGACACATAATCTACTTTAGTATAACCTATTTTTCTTCATTTTTATATACTTTTACTTTATCACGCTAAAATTTTTTTATGTATTTTATTATCATCCGCTCCGTGATATACTGTTTTTATCTGGGAAAAACAGGAAATGACAGAAAGGATACGACCATGAAAAAACTTTCACTTTTTAAGAGTGCACTTGCACTTACTCTTTCCGCAGCAATGTTCTTGAACATCGGAAATGCACTTCAAACCGAAGCAGGCACCTTTTTCCCTGCATACAGCAATACTTACAAGGAGCTGAGAGTTCCTACTGAGGTTGCTAAAATCGGGGATACCTATTATATTACCGACAGTTACCATAATCAGGTCATTTACAGCAAAGGCGTGGGAACAACCATAAAGGACTGGAAGGTTATGGCCAATGATCTGGCCCTGCCACATTCCATTGCCAGTGACGGTATCGTTTATCTGGTAACAGACACCGAAAATCACCGTGTAAAAACCTACCAGAAAACTGCAGAAGGCTTTCTGGAGTTGCAAACCTTTGAGCAGATTGGCGTCCGTCCGCATTATGCAGTCTATGATGAATCCAGCGGCACCTTTTATGTGTGGAGTTCCATGACCGGTCAGATGTATCTGTTCAGCAGAAAGCCAAACACCCTGGAAGTGAGTCTGGTAAAGATTCTGAGTGTTCCTCAGTTATATGGCAAATATGTCCGTTCTTTTACCATTGACGGAAACAACATTTATCTTCCATGCGTGGATGATTCCTGTATCTATGTGGCAAATAAAAATACCCTGGCAGTAACTGCTGCTTATCCGGTTCCTACAAATATCGGCGGAATGGTTCAGGTCGTTCCGATTCAGAATTATTTCTATTTAACGGTTTCCTCTGATACAGCCTACGATCAGAGCCACGCAACCATTGTCCGGGCAAAATCTCTGGCAGATTTCGGCAAAGGAAACTATGAAGACCTGAATAAGAAGTTCGGAAATGATGGTGCTCCATATTACATTTCCTATTTTGACGGAGCATACTATACCACAGTGCTGAGAGCTACCACCAAACCATGTATTTACAAATTCAGCGTAACCAATGATATTGTTTATGATGTAATGCAGGTAACTTTCTAACTATTCTGATATAACAAAACGCTAAGGCTTTGATGGCCTTAGCGTTTTTCTTTTTCCACACCTGTATCACTGATAACTTTTATGCTTTCGGATGTTTCTTCGCTGCTCTTATCTGTTCCGATTTTCACAGGTCTGGTCACTTCTGCCCCTTCCGGTATCACATGAATCACTCCCAGTGTTCCGGTAAATGCAGGTGCAAAAATATGTTCCGGAAGTCCTTCTCTCATTTCCCCATCCCAGGATGCATGCAGATGTCCTGCCAGCACCTGTACAACCGGAGAGCCCTCGTCCCGAATCATATGGATAAACTCATTGGTCGTATCATTGGGATAAAACCGGTCACCCTCTTTAGACCAGTAATATATGGTATTACGTACCTGCATGGATAGTTCAGCCAGAGAGTCATCCACTTTCGAAGCATAAGGAACATGGGTTGCCACAATAATGGGCACATCGGTATCAAACTGTTCTTTCATGATATCCAGCTGTTCTTCACTCATATCCTTGGTAGAACCGTTGACACCCACAATCCGAAACTCACCGAAATCCAGGTATTTATCCTCCAGGTCATCACCGTCTATCAGTTTATGAGCCTCGAAGGCTTCCGTTTCTCCAAACTTGTCTCCACCATAAAATGCTCCATAATCATGATCCGCCCGGATGTACATAACCGGTACATCTTCATCCAGTTTTCCATACTCTTCCTGAAAAACTTCCATGTTTTGAGGACTGTAGTAATCCATCATATCTCCACCAAAAATGATGCCATCATATTCCCCATAATTCAGGAATTTTACAACCTCCGGCCACAGTTCCCGGGCATGCACGCCATCTTCTGTTATAGACAGTCCTTCGTAACGTTCCAGGATTGCCGGAATAAATTCTTCTGCAATATCCTCGTTTGCCTCAGTATCGGTCACCATGTGCAGATCACTAACCCAGGCAATACTGTATTCCTGAGAAAGCCCCGGCACTTCCACAATGACCTCTTCTACCTGAAACGGATATTCCGGTGCCGGATAATTTTTGGCTGGTTTTTCCTCCGATTCCGACTCCTCTGCAACTTCTTCCGAGGTATCCTCTTCTTCCGGTATATCCTCTTCTTCCACTACCACGGTTTCCTGCTCTGTTTTTCCACCAAACTCCAGGATCACAAAAATAACAAGAACCGTTAATAAAACAGTGGCTGATGCAACTGCACACAGAAAAAGCAGCAAACGCTGCTTTTTCTTTTTTGAAAGGTTTCTTTTTGAATTCTCTTTTCCTAAATGAAAATCAAAATTGAAATTAAAGTTCATATTTAATCCTATGTCTGATCACGTTCTTTATAAGTTGATTTTACTTCTGATTGTCTGACGGGTAGCTGCTGTCACTCCATTATAGCTGCTGATCTGAGGATCTGCTTCAAAATCATTGAAGTACCAGAACTGTTCTTTACCCGGTTCTTTGTCCAGGCTGACATCATATCCGATATCCAGATTCTGTGCATAATAAATCTCATCATGTACCACGTTATATGCATTGTACAGATAGTCTGCTGACTGTCCGGCTGCTGTATATTTATTTGCGCAGTCCAGAATAAGTGCCGGATTGTAATCACACTCTGCAATGATGCCTTCCAGAGTCTGTGCTGCCTGCACATTAGTTATCTTACCAGCTGCCAGATCTTCTTCCACTTCTTTACGAGTGATTCCGGCATAAGCATAACACCAGCGAAGTCTCAGCGGATCATCCAGATCATTCTTATCAAACAGTCCATCTGATTCAGCACTGTCTGCCAGATTCCATGCTGTGGTACGGGACCATTCTGCAATCAGTGCATCGTATTCTGCGATATAACGCTGTCTCAGTCCATCTTTGGACTGTTCCAGAAAATCATCCAGATCTGAGGTTTCCAGAGTGATTTCATAATCAGCTGCCATTTTATCAGCAGTCCCTTTAGCACGATCTGCATCTGTTTTAATCTGTGTAAACAAACCTTTTTGTAAGGACTGATTTAACATCTGGTCGCCACGGCTGTATACACCACTCTTATAAAGTTCAAATGCAGTATCACAGCTTTGCTGGATTGCTTCCTGAGATTCTTCTGAGCCTTCGTATTTTACATAAAGGTCTCCATACATGCTGAGTGCATTATCTAAGGTAGAATATCCGTTATCAAATTCGCCGCTTTCAATCTGTCCTTTTGCTGTTTCTACCAGTTTGTTTGCAGGCTCCAGTTCTTCCTCTGTAATCGGTGCAACGATAGCATCTTCTTCATCTGCATCAACTTCTTCTTCATCCTCGGAATCATCCTTTTTACTATCGGAACTATCCTTATCGTCACCATCGAAAATCACGTCGATTGCTTCGGTAAAGGAACAGTCATTATCTTTCATGGTAAGCACCACTTTTGCCAGAAAAACCACAATTAAAATGGTAATGATACTGAGAATAATCAGCGTCACAATCAGTGGCCCATTGGATTTTTTCTTTTTCCCGGATGCCATATCTTTATCCGGTTTGATCGGCTTAACCGGTGGAACCGGACTTACAGGTGGCATCTGATTTACAGGCTGTGCCGGTTTTACTGGTTGTACCGGTTTTACCGGCTGTACCTGCGGAATACTATTATTGGGACGTAATGTGTCATCGGAATCCTGTATACCGGAAATCGGGCTTACTACTTTACCACATACGCTGCAGAATTTTGCCCCCGGTTTTAATGGTGCTCCACAACTGCATACATTGCTGTTTGACGCACTATTGATCACAACCGTGCGTTCCTCATCAACAGGTGGTACAGATACCGGAGTCGGAGCTGGCGTTGGTGCCGGAGTTGGTGCTGGCATTGGTGCCGGAGTCGGTATCGGGTTCGGGGTAACGGTCGGTTCTTCCGGTGTAGCTGCCTGCTGGAATACAGTCAAATTCGTTCCACAACCCACACAAAATTTTGCTGTCGGTTTATTTTCTGTCTGACATTTTGGACACTTCATTTTTTTGTTCTCCCATCCTTGTTTTTGCAACGTTTCTCAGGGTATGATATTTTCTCTGAAAACGGTTATAAAAAAAACCGCAAATCGTTGTCTTTTATGTATTTTCAAAGGGAATCATAGCATATCTGACCTTATAAGTAAAGTAAATGCCCATCACATATTTACCATATTTTCCTATATTATTTTTGAAATTAAATACATTTCAAGTCACTGTTGTGGTATGATATCAAGGTACTCTTTTGTAAAATTAAGAAAAAGAATTTATGTAAAAATGTAATCTTGGAGGTTGAAAATCCTATGACGAAAAAAGATATATTGGAACTCAAAAAGCGTCTGTCTAAAACAGACTGCACAATTACCAGAATGTGTGGATGTTATGTGGATGCGAATCGGAATAAAGTAGTAAAACTTTCTGAGACCTTTCTGAATCTGGAGGATGATGAGTTTTATAAATATCTGGATATTGCCAGAAAATGTCTTTCCGGAAATGTGGGGAATAACCTTCTTCAACTGGAATATTCCCTTCAGGAAGAGGCTCCCGGTGGAAAACAGCAGTTTCTAATGGGGCTTCGTGCCAGTGAACTGAAAAACGAAGACTTACTGGACCGGTTCTATGACCTGATCATTGA
>JBJENT010000088.1:0-18107 GCA_051880335.1 Lachnospiraceae bacterium | reverse complement strand
AATTGTAAATGACAGCAATGGAAAGGTCATCTGTATCATTATTTAACAGGTTTTTCTATTGGAATTGGCCTGGATGCATCTTGTAATGTGATTTGGCCTATGTTACATTAAATCTGTAGCTTTTATTAAAGTATTAGGTACAAAAGAAGGGAAGGAAATAGAAGTGGAAAAATATTTTCATGTAAGAGAAAAAGGTTCAACAGTAAAAACAGAAGTGCTTGCTGGTTTAACCACATTTATGGCTATGGCTTATATCCTGATGGTAAATGCCGGTATGTTTTCAGAACTTGGAGTTGTGTCCTATGGCGCAATTTATATCGCAACAGCGATTTCTGCTGTAATCGGTACGGTTCTGATCGGTCTGCTTGCCAATCTGCCTCTTGCTCAGGCATCCGGTATGGGACTGAATGCATATTTTGTTTATACGGTTTGCTTTGGATTTGGTCTCAGCTATGCCAATGCACTGGTATTGGTACTGCTGGATGGTATTATTTTTATTGTTTTAACAGTAACAGGGCTTAGAGAAAAAATATTCGAAGCCATTCCGGCGGAGGTACGTGCAGCCATTCCGGCAGGTATTGGTCTGTTTATCGCATTTATCGGACTCCAGAATGCAGGCATTGTGGTAAATGATGCGGCAACCTGTGTTAATCTGGTTTCCATGAATTTCTTCAGCGGAAGTGCCACATGGGCCGGTATGATGCCAATTTTGGTTACATTTGCGTCATTACTTGCTATTGCTGTTATGTCCTCCAAAAATATAAAAGGTTCTGTCCTCTGGGGAATCCTTGGAGGAGCAGTTGCTTATTATATATTAGGATTTACGGTTCCGGGATTTTATGATGGTTTTGCTGCATCTTTAAGCTTTAATCCATTCTCTGCTTTTGCAGAATTCGGAACCCAGGCATTTGGTAAAGTCTTTACAGAGGGATTTGATTTTTCCCAGTATCTGGCAAATAACAGTACCGGTTCCCTGATTGTTCTGATCATCACATCAGCGCTGGCATTCTGCCTGGTTGATATGTTTGATACCATTGGAACACTCTATGGAGCATGTGCAAGAGGCGGACTTTTAACAAGTGAGGGAAAAGTTCCGAATATGAATAAGGCAATGCTGGCAGATGCTATTGCAACCACATGTGGTTCTGTATGCGGTACTTCTACCGTTACCACATTTGTAGAATCTTCTGCAGGTGTAGCAGAAGGAGGAAGAACAGGGCTTTCTTCCATGGTTACCGGAGCGTTATTCTTTGTAGCAATGTTCCTCAGCCCCATTGCAGCATTGATTCCGGGCTGTGCAACTGCAGCAGCACTGATTTATGTCGGCGTTCTTATGATGAACAGTGTAAGAGATATCGACTGGCTTTC
Source organism: Lachnospiraceae bacterium (assembly GCA_051880335.1). GTDB lineage: Bacteria > Bacillota > Clostridia > Lachnospirales > Lachnospiraceae > 1XD8-76. Next base: position 16,739 of record JBJENT010000088.1, on the reverse strand, counting down.
TGCCAGCGAAGCAGTTCCTGCATTTATGGTAGTGGCATTTATGCCATTGACTTATAATATCTCTTACGGTATTGCATTTGGTATCATTTCCAGTATTGTTATCCGTCTGTTTACCGGAAAAGCAAAAGATATCAAAGTGGGAAGCTGGATTATCGGGATTCTGTTCCTGATTATGTTCTTTGTAACAAGATAAACAGGAAAAACATGGTAAGAATGTAATAGAATTTAAAAAAGTTTCGGATAAAGCGATATAAAAAAGTATAATAAAAAGTATAAGAAAAGAGTATAAGAAAGGGAACTTTCTTCCATGGTTTGAAGATAAACACGTGGAATGAAGTTCCCTTATCGTTTCTATTCCAGATTATTGGCGATTTGTGAAAAGCTGGGAGCAACATCACCAAAATCATCCTGGAACTGTGCTTCTCTTTCTACACCGGCCTCACTGGCAAGATCCATATATTTGATAAAGATATTTTCAACAGACATTTGTTTTTCCATAGCAAGCTGCTGCATGATGGGGCGCAGTTTTTCCAGCTGATAGGAAACCGGTGTCTTCTGTGGGTCAATATCGCCCAGAACCTCGTTGGCATAGTCGTTAATACGGTTTAACATTTCTCTATCTTCCTGTGTCATTTCTTCTTCCTTCTTTCTCTTGTTTTTTCATTTCCCTGTACGACAGGTTTATCGCATGTAGGTAATTTTATCACTCAAAACTTGAGTTGTACAGTGATATTTGATACACTGAAAGACAGAAAAACAAATACGTAGAGAAGATAAAAATATGCAGGATAGGATGGTATCCGGATTTGCACCAGGGAGGAGACAAAACATGGCAGAAATCAGAACATTCAGGGCGGTCAGACCGGCCATTGGTATGGAGGCAAAAATAGCAGCACTTCCGTATGATGTATATAATCGGAAAGAAGCTGCGTTGGTTGTAAAAAAGAATCCGGATTCTTTTCTGGCTATTGACAGGGCAGAAACTTCTTTTGATGATTCGGTGGACACTTATGATGAACGGGTTTATCAAAGAGCAGATGAACTCCTGCAGGAGAAGATAAAAAAAGGTGATTATATAATAGAGAATCAGGCGATGTATTATATCTATGCATTGACTATGAATGGCAGGACACAGCATGGTTTTGTGGCTTGTGCTTCCATAGATGATTATGATAATCAGGTTATCAAAAAGCATGAGAATACCAGAGCAGATAAAGAACAGGACAGAATCCATCATGTGGATACCTGCAGCATGCAGACCGGGCCTATTTTTCTGGCATACAGACAGGTGCCGGAGTTAAAAGAAATCATGAAGCAGGAAACATCCCAGGTACCTCTCTATGATTTTGTATCTGAGGATGGAATCCGGCATACTGTATGGCAGATAGCCGATCAGGAGACCCAGGAAAAAATACAGGATGCCTTTGAAAAGATGCAGGCGATTTATATTGCGGATGGCCACCATCGGTGTGCATCCGCTGTAAAAGTGGGCAAAATGCGTCGGGAAAAATATCCGGAATATAACGGAGAAGAAGAATTTAATTATTTTCTGTCGGTTTTATTCCCGGAAGAAGAACTTTATATTATGGATTATAACAGGGCTTTAAAGGATCTGAACGGTCATAGCACTGCAGATATTCTTTCTCTTTTAGAAAAAGATTTTACGGTTTCCCTGATTGGGAAAGAAGCATATAAGCCATCGGCCAAAGGGGAATTTGGTTTCTATATAGAGGAAAATTGGTATAGGCTTACCGCAAAAGATCATTGCTTCTCGGGTGATCCGGTGAAAAATCTGGATGTATCTATTTTGCAGGACAGAGTACTACAGCCACTGTTTGATATTTCCGATCCAAAGACAGATAAAAGAATTGATTTTGTGGGAGGTATCCGGGGATTAAAGGAACTGGAAAGAAGATGCAGTGAGGACTGTGTGGCAGCCTTTTCCATGTTCCCGACCAACATAAAGGAACTGTTTGCTGTGGCGGATGCAGGACTTCTGATGCCACCGAAATCTACCTGGTTTGAACCAAAATTACGAAGCGGATTATTTTTACACGAAATCGAGAGGTAATGGGATGAATAAATTATACAAACTTATGAACTGGCCGGAAATCGAAGGTATTGTCTATTCCGACAGTGACAATCCACATCATTTGCTTGGACCACACAAAGATGGGAAAAATATCATTTTTCAGGCGTTTTTTCCGAATGCAGTTTCTGTAAATATATTACTGCGAGAGGAAAACAGGATTCTTCCCATGGAGCAGGTAGATGAAGCCGGATATTTTGCAGCTATGATGTCTGCCAAAACGGTAGCCGGATATCAGTATGAAGTGACCTATCCGGATGGTGTGAAAAAAATTGTGGAAGATGCATATAGCTTTGCTCCGCAAATTAATGCCATAGATACAGATAAGTATAACGCAGGAATCCATTACACCATTTATGAAAAACTGGGGGCTCATCCTATGACAGTGGATGGGGTACAGGGATGTGAATTCGCAGTCTGGGCTCCCAATGCGCAGAGGGTTTCTGTAGTAGGAGATTTTAACAACTGGGATGGCAGAATCCATCAGATGAGACGACTTTGGGACAGTGGTATTTTTGAAATCTTTGTTCCGGGAGTAAAACTTGGAGATCGATATAAATTTGAATTGAAGGTAAAAAGCGGCCTTACTTATTTGAAGGCAGATCCTTTTGCACTACAGCAGGAACTTCCGCCACGGACTGCCTCCATTGTCTGTGATCTGGATGCTTTTTCCTGGCATGATTCAGACTGGCTGAAAAAACGGAAAGAAAATCAGGATCAAAACAAACCCATTAGTATATATGAAGTACATCTGGGCAGCTTTGTGGAATGTGACCTTGATGATAAGACGGATAGCAGAGGAAAACTGCCAACGTATGAAGAGATTGCAGACAAGCTGATTCCTTATGTGAAAGAAATGGGATATACCCATATTGAACTGATGCCGGTTATGGAGCATCCTCTGGATGTGACCCTTGGCTATCAGACCATCGGATATTATGCGCCTACTTCCCGTTATGGCTCACCGGAAGATTTTATGAATTTTATGGATCAGATGCACAGGGCCGGTATCGGTGTGATTCTGGACTGGGCACCGGAGCATTTTCCAAAGGATGACTATGGTCTGGGCAAATTTGATGGTACCTGTCTGTACGAACATCTGGATCCGAGAAAAGGAGAAAATCCAAAGGATAATACCTTGCTTTACAATTACGGAAGAAATGAAGTAAAGAATTATCTGATTGCCAATGCCTTATTCTGGGTGGAAAAATACCATGCAGATGGTATTCGGATCAGCGGCGTTTCTCAGATGCTTTATCTGGATTATGACCGCAGTGACGGGGATTGGATTCCGAATATGTATGGCGGCAATGAGAATCTGGAAGCCATCGAGTTTATGAAACATTTGAACTCCATGATGAAGAAGAGAAATCCCGGCGTTTTCATGATTGCACAGGAAAATACCGGATGGCCGCGGGTGACCGGAGATCTGAAAGAGGAAGGGCTTGGATTTGATTTAAAATGGAATACAGGCTGGATGCAGGATTATATTGATTATATAAAATATGACCCATATTTCCGCTCTTACCATCATGATGAGTTGACACTCAGTATGATTTATGCTTATAGTGAACATTTTATTCTGCCATTTCCACATGATGAGGTGATGTATGGAAAAGGCTCTCTTCTGCAAAAGATGCCGGGTGAGCCTGAGGAAAAATTGGCGGGACTTCGTATGAGTCTGGCATATCTCTTTATGCATCCCGGGAAAAAGCATCTCTTTATGGGACAGGATATGGGAGACCCACAGGAATGGTGGGAAGGTAAATGTATGGACTGGCAGCTGCTTGAACAGCCGGAGCATATAGGTATCCGGAAAATGGTGGCAGATCTGAATCATTTTTATAAAGAACATCCGGCCCTGTATCAGGCAGATGACAGACCGGAAGGCTTTTCCTGGGTCGACAGCATTGACGCAGAAGGCTGCAAGCTTACATTTATCAGAAGTACCTTCCAGGATAAAGAACCGGCAAAAAAACAGGCTAAAAAGCAGGATATAAAAACGGATAATAAAGATAATAAAGAAGAACTGCTGGTGGTATGTAATTTTGCCGGAGTTGATCATGATGAAATCATTGGTGTACCCTATGCCGGTAAATATAAAGAAATATTTAATTCCGATCATACCATGTATGGCGGACAAGGTATGCTGAATATCAGGGTAAGAAAGACCATGGCCAAAAAGGCTGACGGATATGCCCAGGGTATCAAAATCAAAATGCCTGCCAGAAGTGTATCTGTGTTCCGGATAGACAAAGAACAGGTATGAGATATATTGTATAAAAATATCGTATATAAATATTGTATAAGCAATATATCATAAATGTAATATAGTGCATATGAGATATGGAATGAAATAAGAATGGTAGGAGCGATTTGATATGGAATCGACAGACGTATTGGTAGGTTTTACAGATGCAAACGTAGATTCTACGATGATGGAAAAAATGATAGATGATTTTTTAGAGCAGCTTCCCTCCAGGCTTCTGTCTTTGGGAGTAAAGATCCTGTTCTGTATTATAATTTTCCTGATTGGAAGAAAGCTGATCAAAATGATACAGAAAATGCTGGTAAAATCCATGCAGCGAGCAGGGGCTGAAGAGGGTGTGATCTCATTTATGACATCCTTTACCAAAGCAGCGTTATACTTTGTTCTAATCTTTTTCCTGCTCTCCAGTTTTGGAGTAGACACAGCAAGTATTATTGCAGTGGTTGGTTCTGCCGGTGTTGCTATTGGTCTTGCAGTGCAGGGTAGCTTGTCCAATCTGGCAGGTGGTGTGCTGATTCTTCTGACCAGACCCTTTAAAGTTGGGGATTACATTATCGAAGGAAATCATGGAAAAGAAGGAACGGTAACAGATATACAGATTTTTTATACCAAACTGACGACGATTCACAATGAAGTCGTCATCCTGCCCAATGGAGAATTGGCCAATTCCAATCTGATTAACGTCAGTGGAAACGAAAGCAGAAAGGCCGATATCAAAGTGAGCATTTCCTATCGTGCAGATCTGAAAAAGGCTAAACAGGTATTGCAGGATATGATGGAACAGGACGAGGCAGTTCTGAAGGACGAGGATCATTTTATCTTTGTGGATGATCTGGCAGACAGCGGAGTGGTATTAAATATCCGATGCTCCTTCAAGCAGGAAGATTATTGGAAAGGTAAGTGGCGTCTGACGGAGCAGGCAAAACTGGTTCTGGACGAAAATGGCATTGAAATACCATTCCCACAGCTGGATGTTCATATGATTCCGGAAGAAATACGCACTAACGCTTGACAGAAAAAATAAAAATAACTAGAATATGAAGTTAGTAATGACCGGTTGATCCGGTGAAAAATGCATGGATGACGCAAAAAGGTATGATTTCCCTTGCAGAGAGAAAAAACCATCGGCTGTAAGTTTTTTTAAGAAGGAGTTATACTGATATTCACGTCGGAGCAGTTTCTGGGAAGAACAGGACAGATATGGTGACGGAAGTGGAATGAAAAATGGAACCATGTCAGGCACTTTGTTTGGTAGCAGAAAACGTAGGCAGCACGTTACGCTGATCGAGAGTCTGCTTTTCGAAGCAGGAATCTGGGTGGTACCGCGGATTATATTCGTCCCTTGCTATAAGCATATAGCAGGGGACTTTTTTATGCCTGCCATTATCAGGAACAAAATTCGCAGAGTGTTGTAAGTGATTCTTTTGATAGAAAGGAGCAAGATATGAAAGAAAAATTGGAAGCAATCAAAGCGGATGCCTTAAAACAGATTATGGAATCTGAGGCACTTGAAAAATTGAATGATGTACGTGTTAATATCCTTGGTAAAAAAGGTGCATTAACAGCGGTACTGAAAAGTATGAAAGATGTTGCACCGGAGGACAGACCAAAGGTAGGTCAGATGGTAAACGATGCCCGTGCTGAAATCGAAAGTGCACTGGAAGAAGCAAAGACAAGAATGGAACGGATCGCCAGAGAAGCAGCCATGAAAGCAGAGGTTATTGATGTTACATTACCTGCAAAGAAAAACATGGTAGGACATCGTCATCCGAATTTCATCGCACTGGAAGAAGTGGAACGAATTTTTATCGGTATGGGTTATGAAGTAGTAGAAGGTCCGGAAGTGGAAAAGGATTATTATAACTTCGAAGCATTGAATATTCCGGCAGACCATCCGGCAAAGGATGAGCAGGATACCTTCTATATCAATGGCGATATTCTGCTTAGAACCCAGACATCTCCGGTTCAGGTGCGTCAGATGGAAAAAGGGAAACTGCCCATCAGAATGATTGCACCGGGACGTGTATTCCGTGCAGATGAAGTGGATGCAACCCACTCTCCATCTTTCCATCAGATCGAGGGTATGGTTATAGATAAAGATATTACCTTTGCTGATTTGAAAGGCACCTTACAGGAATTTGCAAAAGAAATGTTTGGAGAAGGCACAAAAGTAAAATTCAGACCCCATCATTTCCCATTTACAGAACCCTCTGCAGAAATGGATGTAAGCTGCTTTAAATGCGGTGGCAAGGGCTGTAGATTCTGTAAAGGAGAAGGCTGGATTGAAATCCTGGGCTGTGGTATGGTCCATCCAAAAGTACTGCGCATGAGTGGTATTGACCCGGATGAATATTCCGGATTTGCGTTTGGTATGGGTCTGGAACGTATTTCCCTGTTGAAGTATGAAATTGATGATATGAGACTTTTATACGAAAACGATGTACGTTTTCTGAAACAGTTCTAAGAAGGAGGATGGATTTATGAATACAGCATTATCTTGGATTAAAGCATATGTACCGGATTTGGAATGTACGGATCAGGAATTCTGTGATGCAATGACCCTTTCCGGTACAAAGTGTGAAGGATATGAAAGATTAGATAAAAATCTGGATAAAATTGTAGTAGGTGAAATTCTGAAAATTGAAAGACACCCGGATGCAGATAAACTGATTATCTGTCAGGTGAATGTAGGCAGCGAAACCATTCAGATTGTTACCGGTGCACCTAATGTAAAAGAAGGGGATCTGGTGCCAGTCGTATTAGATGGTGGTAAAGTTGCAGGTGGTCATGATGGCGGCCCGCTTCCGGAAGATGGTATTTCCATCAAAGCCGGTAAACTGCGTGGAGTTCCTTCCAATGGTATGATGTGCTCTATTGAAGAAATGGGTTCAGACCGCAATTTTTATCCCGAAGCACCGGAATACGGTATTTACATTTTTGAAAAAGAATCCGGCGTAAAACCTGGAGATGACGCAATTGAAGCTCTTGGTCTGCATGATACGGTTTTTGAATATGAAATTACATCGAACCGTGTAGACTGCTACAGCATTCTGGGTATTGCAAGAGAAGCAGCAGCTACCTTCCGTAAACCATTCTATGCACCAAAGGTTGAAATCAAAAAGGAATCCGGTGATGTAAATGATTACATCAAAGTGGATGTACAGGATAAAGAACTGTGTACCAGATACTGTGCAAGAGTCTGCACCAATATTAAGATTGGTCCATCTCCAAAATGGATGCAGAGAAGACTGGCTGCAAGCGGCATCAGACCGATCAATAACCTGGTTGATATTACAAACTATGTGATGGAAGAATATGGCCAGCCAATGCATGCCTATGATTTAAGCACTGTTGCAGGTGGACAGATCATCGTCAGACGTGCAAAAGACGGTGATACTTTTGTGACTCTGGATGGACAGGAAAGAAAACTGGATAAAGATGTACTGATGATCTGTGATGCAGAAAAAGAAATCGGTATTGCAGGTATCATGGGTGGTGAAAACTCCATGATCACAGATGATGTAAAAACTGTTTTATTTGAAGCAGCCACTTTCCACGGAGCAAATATCAGAAAATCAGCAAAGAGAATCGGTCTTCGTACAGATGCTTCCGGTAAATTTGAAAAAGGTCTTGACCCATACAATGCAGAAGCTGCCATTAATCGTGCCTGCCAGCTGATCGAAGAACTGGGATGTGGTGAAGTGGTAAAAGGCATCGTGGATGAACATGCACCACTGAAAGAGCCTGTACAGGTCGCTTTTGAGCCGGAACGAATCAACAAATTCCTTGGAACCGATATTCCGGCAGAGGATATGCTGAAATATTTTGAGGCCATTGAGCTTCATTATGATGAAAAAACCAATATGATCATCTGCCCGTCCTTCAGACAGGATTTATTATCTTTTGCAGATATCGCAGAAGAAGTGGCCAGATTCTATGGTTATGATAAGATTCCAACCACATTGCCAAGCGGTTCTGCAACGGCCGGAAAACTTACCTTTAAGATGAGAATCGAACAGAAAGCAAGAGACATTGCAGAGTTCTGCGGATTCTCTCAGGGTATGTGCTACTCCTTTGAGAGTCCGAAAGTATTTGATAAACTGCTGATTCCGTCAGATTCGGAACTCAGAAAAGCCATTACCATTTCCAATCCTCTTGGAGAAGATTTCTCCATTATGAGAACGGTTTCCTTAAATGGTATGTTGACCAGTCTGGCTACTAATTTTAACAGAAGAAACAAAGAATGTCGTTTGTACGAATTGGGAAATATTTATTTACCAAAGAGCCTGCCATTAACAGAATTACCGGATGAAAGAATGCAGTTTACCCTTGGATTCTATGGTGACGGTGATTTCTATACGATGAAAGGTGTTATTGAAGAATTCCTGGAGGCAGTTGGTCTATCCGGCAAAGTGATTTATGATCCGGATGCCGGCATCAGCTTTTTACATCCGGGACGCCAGGCATCCATATTCTATGAAGGAAAAACCCTTGGTTATCTGGGTGAAGTACATCCGGAAGTATGCGATAACTACGATATGAAGACAAAAGCATACGTGGCAGTTCTGGATATGCCGGAAATCATTCCGTTTGCTACCTTTGACAGAAAGTATGAAGGTCTTGCAAAATTCCCTGCTGTTACACGTGATATCAGTATGGTTGTGAAGAAAGATATACTTGCCGGACAGATTGAGGCAATGATTGCCCAGCGTGGCGGTAAGATTCTGGAATCCATCCAGTTATTTGATATTTATGAAGGCTCCCAGATTCAGGAAGGCTATAAGTCTATGGCTTATACCATTACATTCCGTGCAAAAGACAGAACACTGGATGAAAATGATATTACAGGTGCCATGAAGAAAATCTTAAATGGTCTGGAATCCCTGGGAATCGAACTTCGTAAATAAACCATAGAAAGGAAATATCATGGAAAATCAAAATGTTTGGCTTACCTATGATGAAAACCAGCTGCAGGAGCTTAACAGCTTCGCAGCCGGTTATATGGATTTCTTAAACCACGGAAAAACAGAAAGAGAATGTATCGATTATATTGTTTCGGAAGTAGAGGCAGCCGGTTATGCAGAATTGGAGAAACTCATAAAAGAGGGCTCTAAACTGAAAGCCGGAGATAAGGTATATTGTGTGCATATGAATAAATCCATTGCCATGTTCCAGATTGGTAAAAAAACGATGGAAGAAGGCATGAATATTCTGGGTGCACACATTGATTCCCCACGTCTGGATATCAAGCAGAATCCCCTTTATGAAGACGGTGGTTTTGCTTATCTGGATACCCATTATTATGGCGGGGTAAAGAAATATCAGTGGGTAACCCTTCCTCTTGCCATTCATGGTGTGGTTGTAAAAAAAGATGGTACTACCATTGAAATATCGGTAGGAGAAGAGGAAGATGATCCGGTATTTTTTGTTTCCGATCTGCTGATTCATCTGGCTCAGGAACAGCTGGAAAAGAAAGCCTCCAAAGTCATCGAGGGAGAAGCACTGGATATTATCGTTGGCAACAAACCGATCATAATCTCGAAAGAAAAGGATTCAGATGCAAAGAAATCCGAAACAGAATTATCTGAAGCAGAAAAAACTACCGGCTCTGATGAGGATACAAAAAAGGCAGCCAAGGATGCTGTTAAAAAAGGTATTCTGGATATTCTGAAAAAAGAATACGATATGGAGGAAGAAGATTTTCTGTCTGCGGAACTGGAAGTAGTTCCAGCCGGAAAAGCCAGAGATGCCGGTTTTGATCGAAGCATGATTCTGGCTTATGGTCATGATGACAGAGTCTGTGCATATCCGTCCATGGAAGCCATGATTGAGGTGGAAGCACCGGAAAGAACCACCTGCTGTATCTTGGTGGATAAAGAAGAAATCGGTTCTGTAGGTGCGACCGGTATGCAGTCTCATTTCTTTGAAAATGCAGTTGCAGAAGTAATGAATCTGGCTGGACAATATAATGAACTTTCTCTTCGCAGATGCCTGTCTAATTCCTATATGCTTTCTTCCGATGTCAGCTCTGCCTTTGACCCGTCTTTTGCAGCCAGCTTTGATAAAAAGAATGTGGCATATCTGGGAAATGGTATGGTATTTAATAAATTTACCGGTTCCCGTGGAAAATCAGGTTCTAATGATGCCAATGCTGAATATCTGGCACAGCTTCGTAAGGTGATGGGAGATCACAAGGTGAACTTCCAGACAGCAGAACTGGGACGTGTTGACCTGGGCGGTGGCGGAACCATTGCCTATATTCTGGCGTTATATGGAATGAATGTAATTGACAGCGGTGTGGCTGTTCTGAATATGCATGCACCCTGGGAAGCCATCAGCAAGGCAGACCTTTATGAAGCAAAACGCGGCTATGCAGCATTTTTAAAGGATATAGGGTAAAACATATGGAATTACGAAAGAGTGATTTTTATTTTGATTTGCCTGGGGAACTGATTGCACAGGATCCTTTGGAAGACAGGGCCGGTTCCAGACTGATGTTTCTGGACAAAAATACCGGAGAGATCGAACATCATATTTTCCGGGAAATCACAGATTATCTGAATCCGGGGGACTGTCTTGTACTGAATAATACCAAGGTTATTCCAGCCAGACTCTGGGGAAAAAAGGCTGAAACCGGTGCTGGGATCGAAGTGCTGTTGTTAAAGCGAAAAGAAAATGATGTCTGGGAGACTCTGGTGAAACCGGGAAAGAAAGCAAGACCCGGGGCTGTCATAGAGTTTGGTGATGGTCTGCTGAAAGCAGAGGTTCTGGAGGTTGTGGAAGAAGGAAACCGTCTGATCCGTTTTGAATATGATGGTATTTTCGAAGAAGTGCTGGATCAGCTTGGAGAAATGCCTCTTCCTCCATATATTACCCATAAACTGCAGGATAAAAACCGTTATCAGACTGTTTATGCAAAGTATGAAGGCAGTGCAGCAGCGCCCACAGCAGGGCTGCATTTCACACCGGAACTGTTGCAGCAGATTGAGCAGAAAGGGGTATCCATTGCCTATGTAACACTGCATGTGGGGCTTGGAACGTTTCGTCCTGTAAAAGAGGATAATGTACTGAATCACCATATGCATTCGGAATATTATGAGATATCTCAGGAGGCTGCGGATCGGATCAATCAGACCAAAGAGCAGGGTGGAAGGGTCATTTGTGTTGGTACCACTTCCACAAGAACTATTGAGAGCGCAGCAGATGAACAGGGAAGACTTCATGCATGCAGTGGAAATACGGAAATCTTTATTTATCCCGGATATCAGTTTAAGGTACTGGATGCTTTGATCACAAACTTCCATTTGCCGGAATCCACACTGGTTATGCTGGTGTCAGCACTGGCGGGAAGAGAACAGGTACTGCACGCATATGCAGAGGCTGTAAAGGAGCGCTACCGGTTCTTTTCTTTTGGGGATGCCATGTTTATACACTAGACATAAATTTCAATTTGATATATGATGGTAGTAGAAATCACAACATAGAGAAGTGGGGGATTACCATGGAAGAACGTAGAAAAAGTAAAAGACTTGAACTGGAATCCAGAATTGTGATGAAATCACTGGATGGAAAAAATAAAGAAGTTATCATTGATATTGTGGATGTTTCAAAAACCGGAGTTGGTTTTACCTGTTCAGAACCACTTATGATCGGAACTATTTATGAATCCTTTTTGACAATCTGGACAAAAGAAGTTCTTCATGCTTTTCTGGAAATTGTTCGAATTGAAAAGGCATCGGGATATTTTAATTATGGTGCAACCTTTGTAGGAATGCCGGAACTGGATGCCAGCAGAATCGGTATCTATACCACAATTAATGATCAGGACAAATAAATAAAAAAAGGCTTATAAATCTAAAAAATAAGCTGTCGCTTTGGTGAAAAATCTGAAAGCGGCAGCTTTGTTTTTGTTCTAAATTTTTCTTTAGATATGTATGAAAAGTGACATAATGTGTCAGGAAATTCTGGAGCACAAAATTAACAGAGGGATGCCAGATCCTGATAAAAGGATGGATAGGAAATATTCACACAGGAGGCATCCTTTATTATGGTTACACCATCAGCTATTAAAGATGCTATGGCAAAACTCATGGCAATACGATGGTCTAAATGGGAGTCAATTTCTGCTCCGTGCAGTGCTTTCCCACCATTTATGATCATACCGTCTTCCGTAGCTGTGATATCACAGCCCATGGCGGAAAGATTTTCCACCATAACTTCGATACGGTTTGATTCTTTTACTTTTAACTCTGCAGCATCCTTGATGACGGTGGTACCTTCTGCAGCTGCAGCCATGATGGCGATGACAGGCAATTCGTCTATCAGAGTAGGGATAATAGCTCCTTCTATGGTAGTACCATGAAGGGAACTGGATCTGACCACAATATCAGCAGTAGGTTCGCCGGATTCACTTACATTTTCCAAAGTTATGTTTCCACCCATAGCTTTTGCTACCTGCAGGATACCATCCCTGGTGGGATTGATGCCCACATGTCTGATCCGGATTTCGGAACCGGGAACGATAAGGCCTGCAGCAATAAAATATGCAGCAGATGAAATATCTCCGGGAACAGAGATTTCCAAAGCAGTTAAATCGGGTTCCGGTAAAATGGAAGCCGACAGCCCCTCTGTATGTACTGTTGCTCCAAAGGATTTCAGCATGATTTCCGTGTGGTTCCGGCTGATGGCAGGTTCCTTCACTGTGGTGATTCCATCTGCATAAAGACCTGCAAGTAAAATAGATGATTTCACCTGTGCCGATGCAACAGGAGATTGATAGGTAATACCATGAAGCGATGCAGGAGAAATATGGAGTGGTGCACAGTCATTACCATGAACGCTTTCGATGGAAGCTCCCATCTGAGAGAGGGGAGTAATGATACGCCTCATAGGCCTTTTCTGTATGGAAGCATCCCCGGTTATGGTGGATGTAAAATTCTGGCCGGAAAGAATTCCGGAAATCAGCCTGGTAGTTGTTCCACTGTTCCCGGCATCCAGTATTCCATCCGGAGCGGAAAGTCCATGAAGACCTTTTCCGTGTATATAGATTTTCTGATCTTTTTCTTCTATCGAAACACCTAATTGTCTGAAACAGGAGATGGTGGAAAGGCAGTCAGCCCCTTTTAAAAAGCCGGTTACCTGCGTCGTCCCCTTTGCCAGAGAACCGAACATCACTGCGCGATGGGATATGGATTTATCCCCCGGAACAGTGATTTCACCACGACAATGTTTTACACTTTTAAATTCCATAGGAAAGTATCCTTTCTTTTATATTACAAATAATCTTAAAATAGTAAAAAACTTTTATTTTTTTACATGTACGATATAGCCCTTGGAAGAAAGAATGTCACATGCTTTTGCAATGTCTTCTTCCTCGTATACTTCTATCTGCAGAGAACCTTCTGCCACTTCCCGGTTATGGGTAATACCGATATTTTTGATGCTGATCTGGCGGAAGGCCAGAAGCGTTGCAATGGTAGCAAGTGCTCCGGGTTCATCCGGAATATCCACATAAAATACATAGGACTTTTTGATCGGGCCCCGGGAAGCATCGATAAAGGATTCCCGATAGTCTCGTGCCTGGGTAAAAAATTCTTTGATTTCTGCAGCGTCTTTCTGCTCCATTTTATCCCGTATATCTTCCAGTGACTTTATATAGTCATTCAAAAGAGAAAGAATATTTTCGGTATTGGTCATACAGATATGTTCCCACATAACGGGAGAAGAAGAGGAAATACGGGTGATATCCTTGAATCCGCCGGCAGCGATCATTTTCATAATACCATCTTTATTGTCATGACTTTTGACCAGATTCACAAGAGATGCAGAAATCACGTGGGGCAGATGGCTGATACCTGCTGTAGCATAATCATGTTCCTGACAGCTCAGCACCAGTGGAAGAGCACCGATTTTTTTAATCAGACGTTCCAGAAAAGCAACTTTAAACATGGAAACAGATTTTGTTGGTGTCAGAATATAATAAGCATTTTCCAGGAGCTTTGCCTTGGAATTTGCATATCCGATCCGCTCGCTTCCTGCCATGGGATGGCCGCCGATGAATTGATCGGACAATCCCAGTGCATCAATATGTTCATGAATATCTTTTTTTACGCTGCCCACATCTGTCAACAGGGTATCTGTTGATATATAGTCTTTCAAAATGACCAGATTTTCATCATTGCAGGAAACCGGTGCACATAAAAAAATAAGTTGGCATGCAGAAAAATGTTCATCGATTTTTTCGGTGATTTCATCTGCAACACCATCTTCCGATGCAGCCTGTAATGCATTTTTATCAATATCATAAGCTATGATTCTGGACCCCGGATAAACATTCTTAATTGCCCTCGCAATGGAACCTCCGATTAGTCCAAGACCTATAAAACCATAGGTAAGATTACTGTTTTCCATAGATAAATCCTCACTGATCCCTTCCTGCACGCAGGAACGATTTAGGGTTCCTGACCCTTATAATAAGATACATGATAAAAAACACAGAGTCAACGAAAAATTTGCCACTTTAAAGCGACAAAGCAAAAAGAAATAATATTATAAATAGGAGGAAATAAAGTAAGTACAAATATAAATTACAAAAGCTTTATGCAGAATGTTTAAATAGGCTTGATAAATACTCTGATGTTTAGTAAAATGTTCACATGGGTATGTTGGGGAAAATAAAATAAGAGTTTATTTTTATACATAATGCCTAAAACTTACTTGCATTGGAGGATTTTATATGAACGTTTATACAACTGACAAGATCAGAAACGTTGTATTATTAGGACACGGGGGTGCCGGAAAAACCAGTTTGGTAGAAGCTATGGCTTATTTATCAGGTATTACTTCCAGAATGGGAAAGGTATCTGATAAAAATACAGTAAGTGATTACGGAAAAGAAGAACAGGCAAGAGGAATTTCTGTAAGTACATCACTTGTTCCAATCGAATGGGAAGGTTATAAGATCAATATTCTGGATACACCCGGATATTTTGATTTTGTTGGTGAAGTAGAAGAAGCTATGAGCGCTGCCGGTGCAGCGATTATCGTAGTATCCGGTAAAGCAGGCGTTGAAGTGGGAACAGAGAAAGCCTGGGAACTTTGTGAAAAATATAATCTGCCACGTATTTTCTATGTAGATGATATGGATATTGATAATGCTTCTTTCAGACAGGTGGTAGAAGACCTGACAGAGAAATATGGAAAGAAGATTGCTCCGTTCCATCTGCCAATTCGTGAAAATGAAAAATTCGTTGGTTATATTAATGTAATCACAGAAACCGGTAACAGATGGCAGGGTAAAGAAGTGGTTCCTTGTGATATACCGGAATACAGTAAAGCAAACCTTCAGATGTGTAAAGATACTTTACTGGAAACTGTAGCAGAAACTTCGGAAGAGTTTATGGAAAGATACTTTGGCGGAGATACCTTCTCGGAAGCAGAAATCAGAGCAGCACTTCGTACCAACGTTATGGATGGCACTGTGGTTCCTATGACCATGGGCTCTAATGTGCTTTGCCAGGGTATTTATACACTTCTGGATGATGTGATCAAATATTTCCCAAGTCCGGAAAACAGAGAAGTTGCAGGTATTGACTTAAAGACCAACGAAATTTTCCATGCAAACTATGATTTCGCAAAAGCAAAATCCGCAGTTGTCTGGAAAACTATCGTGGATCCTTTCATTGGCAAATATTCCCTGATCAAAGTGAACTCCGGTGTACTGAAATCAGATGATGTTATTTACAATGTTGATAAAGACGTTGAAATGAAGATCGGTAAGCTTTATGTTCTTCAGGGAAACAAACCGATTGAAGTACCAGAACTTCATGCAGGAGATATTGGTGCCATTGCAAAACTGACCGCTGCAAGAACCGGTGATTCCTTATCTACCAAAGCACGTACCATTCGTTATGGTAAACCGGATATTTCTATTCCATATACTTATATGAGATATAATCCGGTTAACAAAGGAGATATTGATAAGATTTCCCAGTCCTTACAGAAGATGATGCATGAAGACCTTACCTTAAAGAATGTAAATGATGCAGAAAACAGACAGACTCTGCTTTATGGTATCGGTGATCTTCATCTGGAAGTTGTTGCCAGCAGACTGAAAAATGAATATAAAGTAGAAATCGAACTGAGTAAGCCGAAGGTAGCTTTCCGCGAAACCATTAAGAAAAAATCTGATGTGGAATATAAATACAAAAAACAGTCAGGCGGACATGGACAGTATGGTCATGTTAAGATGCGTTTTGAAGCATCCGGCGATTTAGAGACTCCTTACGTATTTGAACAGGAAGTTGTGGGTGGTGCAGTTCCGAAGAACTTCTTCCCGGCAGTGGAAAAAGGTATTCAGGATTCCATCAGCAGAGGCCCTTT
>JBJENT010000087.1:0-18142 GCA_051880335.1 Lachnospiraceae bacterium | reverse complement strand
GTGATTTTATAGGTTCCGAAATACATAGCGCCGATGTAGACAAGGGATAAAACGATGCTCATTGCGAAAAGAGGTGTAGTTACACTTTCCGGTGTATCGCCTCTTAACATAGCGCTATAACCGCGATAGCCGCTGATTACGGTTACGATACTGCTGATAATCTGCATAGCCATGTAAATCACAAAACCAGCCAGTACAGAGAAAGCAACACGGTTGGAGTGGAACAGCTGACCGATTGCCATACATACATAAACAAACAGCAGATAGCTCAAAAGTCCTAATAACATACAGACAATCATATATGCGATAAAGCCCGGGAATGACATGCCGAGTGATCTCTGCATTTCAAAACTTAACTCAGCCCAGTCAACCTGGAACAGTTCCGTAATAACCTCTGTACCCATCCCACAGACCAGGAGAATAAATACAGATACGCAGGACAGAATACCGGTAATCAGCATCCAGGCAAAGCTCATGATCAGTTTACCATTAAAAATAGTAATCGGTTTTACCGGCAGTGTAAAGGTCAGATAACCCTGTGCAGAATAAGTAGTCTGATAGTAATGGTAGCATTGATATATGAATGTCATGATGCAGATACCGATAATAGAAAAAATATAAAGGGTAAACATGATCACAGAGAAAATAGCAAGTAATTCGCTCTCTCCATTGTCTGTCTGCAAGGAGTGAAGACCAAAACATCCCATAATAGTTGCAATAGCCAGAATAAGATAAACAATACCCATAAATTTGGCAGTATGTTTCCATTCGAATTTCAAAATTTTCTTTAACATTTGAAGACCTCCCTAAATAACGCGTCAATGGATTTTCCTTCCTGAACACGGATATCATCTACAGATTTATTCAGAACGAGATGACCATTCTGCAGGAAAAGGACCTGATCCAGTATGTTTTCAATATCTGAGATCAAATGAGTTGAAATCAGGATAGAAGCAGCAGGATCGTAGTTGGATAAGATCGTGCGCAGAATATAATCCCTTGCTGCCGGATCCACACCGGCGATTGGCTCATCTAATACATACAAATCTGCTTTCCGGCTCATAACCAGAATCAGCTGAACTTTTTCTTTGGTACCTTTTGACATGGATTTCAGTCTGCTTTTCGGATCAATCTGAAGATCTGAAAGCATGTGGTATGCACGGGACACATCGAAATCTTCATAAAATGCTGCAAAATACTGCAGTACTTCTTCTACCTTCTGATTCATGTTCAGGTATGTCTGATCCGGTAAATAGGAAATCACTTTTTTGGATTCCACACCGATAGGCTGATCATGAACCAGGAGCTGGCCGGATGTGGGTCTGAGAAGTCCATTTAACATTTTGATCAAAGTGGTTTTTCCGCTTCCGTTTGGTCCAAGTAAACCGATGATGTGTCCGCCTTCTATTTCAAAACTGACGTGATCTACTGCTATTTTCTTTCCGTAGGCTTTTGTCAGATCTTTGCAGGATACAAGTGCACTCATTTTGTCTCCTCCTTTATTGCCTCTTCTACTAATTTGATGGTTTCTTCTTTTTTAAAACCAAGTTCTTCCATATGATGAAGAAATTCTGCGATGGTACTGATTGCCATCTGCTCTTTTAATTGTTCGATCATGGTTTGATCCTCCGTAATAAAGCGTCCATTGGTACGCATGGTATAGACTAGGCCCTCGCGTTCTAGTTCTGCAAAAGCACGTTGCATTGTATTAGGATTGACAGCAGCTTCATTCGCCAGGTCTCTGACGGATGGAAGTTTATCGCCGGGATGATAAGCACCGGTAATAATGTCCAGCTTTAGTCGTTCGATGATCTGAACGAAAACGGGTCTGTCTGAAGTTAAATTCCAAGCCATAAAATTGCTCCTTTCTGATATGTTGTATCGCTGTATTAAGTGCATAATACAATGACACAACAAAACTGTCAACAGTTTTTTAAAAATTTTTTATTTTTTGTAATTTTTATTTTTCCTGTAATCCTTATTTCTTTTGTAAGTGCATGGAGAATGTGTTATCATAAGACTGGTTTTATGCGCATAAATGGCGTTTCATGATAAATAATAGAGGTGCTTGATCATATGAAATGGACGAAATTTAAAGTAAAAACAATTACAGAAGCGGAGGATATCATTATCAGTACGCTTTACGATATTGGACTGGAAGGAGCACAGATTGAAGATAAGGTGCCCCTTACTGCCTGGGAAAAGGAGCAGATGTTCGTAGACATACTGCCGGATGGGCCGGAAGATGACGGAATTGCATACCTTAGTTTTTTTGTGGAAGAAACAGAGGATGGCTCTTTGATGCTGAATGGTGAAACTACTACCCCGGAGCAGATTCTGGAAAAGGTAAAAGATGAACTGGACCAGCTTCGTGTGTTTATGGATATTGGTGAAGGAAGTGTCTCTGTAGATGAAACGGAAGATATTGACTGGATCAATAACTGGAAACAGTTTTTCCATCAATTTACCATCGATGATCTGCTTATTATTCCATCCTGGGAAGAGGTGAAACCGGAAGATGCAGATAAAAAGATCCTTCATATTGATCCGGGAACTGCGTTCGGAACCGGAATGCATGAAACAACCCAGCTCTGTATCCGCCAGATTTGGAAATATCTGACCAGTGAAACAGTAATGCTGGATGTGGGAACCGGAAGCGGAATCCTGGGAATCGTTGCTTTGATGTATGGGGCAAAAAAGGTGGTGGGAACCGATCTGGATCCCTGTGCAGTTCCGGCAGTAGAAGAAAATTTACAGGTAAATCAGATTCCACCGGAAAAATTTGATATGATGATCGGAAATATCATTACAGAAAAAGAAGTGCAGGATAAAGTGGGATATGAATGTTATGACATAGTTGTGGCAAATATTCTGGCAGATGTACTGGTTCCACTTACGCCGGTGATTCTGAATCAGTTAAAGCCGGGGGGAATTTATATTACTTCCGGTATCATTGATGATAAGGAGCAGACGGTCCGGGATGCTGTGGAAAAGGCCGGACTGGAAATACTGGAAGTGACCTATCAGGGTGAATGGGTCAGTGTGACAGCACGAAAGAATTAAAAGTAGTTGGTGTGTGAGATAGCATACCAATAGAAAGAGAAATCCAAAACAGGAAGAAACAGGACAGGAAAATATGTATCAATTCTTTGTGGAACCCTCTCAAATACAGGGAAATCGAATCGTAATTACCGGCCAGGATGTAAATCATATCAAGAATGTTCTCCGCATGAAAGTGGGAGAAGAGATTGCTGTCAGCAATGGAATCGATCAAAAGGAATACCGGTGTGGAATCCTGGAAATGTCGGAGGATAAAATCCTCTGTGAACTTCGGTTTATCAAAGAAGACGGACTGGAACTCCCATCCCGCATTCATCTTTTTCAGGGCCTGCCCAAGGCGGATAAGATGGAACTTATTATACAGAAAGCAGTGGAACTGGGAGCATATGAGATCATTCCCATGGCCTGCAGACGCTGTGTGGTAAAATTGGATGAGAAAAAACAGAAATCCAGAATCGCCCGCTGGCAGGGAATCGCAGAGGCAGCGGCGAAGCAAAGCAAACGTCGTGTGATCCCGGTAGTAAAAGAAGTGATGAGTTTTACAGATGCCATACAATATGCGGAAAACATGGATGTGACCTGTATCCCATATGAACTGGCAGAGGGAATGGAAAAGACAAAGCAGCTGATCGAAAGTGTGAAACCGGGACAGGATATTGCGGTTTTCATTGGGCCGGAAGGCGGATTTGAAGAAAGGGAGATAGCGAAAGCTGTAGAGGCAGGTATCGTGCCGATTACCCTGGGAAAACGGATTCTCCGAACAGAGACTGCCGGTTTTACCGTGATCTCGTGGCTGATGTATCAGTTGGAAACGTAGTGGGACAATCGGAACCATCTGACAATAGATTGGAAAACATCCTACAATAAATCAGAAAACATCTTACAATAAATCGGAAAATCAGACACCTTTTTCTGAAAATAGACATAAAATATTATATGTACTAGAACGGAAAGGAAAAGAAAATGGAAGTATATTTGGATAATTCTGCCACAACCCGGGTGTTGCCGGAAGTCGCTGAATTGATGAATAAAATCATGACAGAAGACTATGGAAACCCGTCCAGTATGCATTTCAAGGGAATGCAGGCTGAAAATTATGTAAAACATGCAAAAGAACAGATTGCAAAGGTACTGAAAGTAAATGAAAAAGAAATCCTTTTTACTTCCGGCGGTACCGAATCGGATAATATGGCACTGATTGGCTGTGCCATGGCAAATAAAAGGGCGGGTATGCATCTGATCACAACAAAGATTGAACATCCTGCTATTTTGCAGACGATGAAATATTTGGAGCAGCAAGGTTTTGAAGTAACCTATCTGCCGGTTGATGAGTATGGAAGGGTGCGTCCGGAAGACCTGCAGCGCAGTATGCGCAGAGATACCATACTGGTATCTGTTATGTACACCAATAATGAAATCGGGGCAGTGCAGCCCATTGCAGAATTGGGAGCACTGATAAAAAGGATGAATCCGAGAACTTTGTTCCATGTGGACGCGGTTCAGGGGTTTGGCAAATATCGAATCTGGCCAAAGAGAATGAATATAGATCTGATGTCTGTTAGTGGTCATAAAATACATGGCCCCAAAGGTGTAGGCTTTTTGTACATTGGAGAGAAAGTGAAAATTCATCCCATTATCTGGGGTGGAGGACAGCAGAAAGGCATGCGTTCCGGAACAGAAAATGTACCGGGAGTTGCCGGGATCGGTCTTGCAACGGAGAGAATCTATGAACATCTGGATGAGGATGTGGAAAGACTTTACGATATTCGGGAAGCTTTTATAAATGGACTTTTCGGGCTGGATCAGGTAGTTGTAAATGGTTTGCCCGGAAGAGAAACAGCCCCCCATATTGTCAGTGTATCTATTTGGGGAGTAAGAAGTGAGGTACTCCTGCATGCGCTGGAGGACAGAGGTATTTGTGTATCTGCGGGCAGTGCATGTGCTTCCAATCATCCCCAGACCTCGGAAACACTAAAAGCCATTGGCGTAGAAAGGGATCTTCTGGATTCTACCATACGATTTAGTTTTTCCATCTTTACAACCATGGAAGAAATAGAGTATACTTTGCAGGCACTCTATGATATCATACCGGTGCTTCGTAAATATTCCCGTCATTAGGATTTAAATAGAAACTTTCATTTCATCAGACAGTGCGGCATTCTTTCCGGAATGCCGGCCGCCTGATAAGTGTCAGTCAGATAAGTGGCAGTCAGATAAGCAGCAACTTGTTAACCGGCAGCCTGATAAGCAACCTGATAAGTAATAAGAAAGGAACCCCATGATTTTTAAAGCATTTTTGATTAAATACGCTGAAATCGGCGTAAAAGGACGAAATCGTTATATTTTTGAGGATGCATTGGTTCAGCAGATGAAATATGCCCTGAAGCGATGTGAAGGAGAGTTTTCTGTTCGCAAAGAGCAGGGACGTATATATGTGGATGTAGAATCGGAATTCTATGATTATGATGAAGTGGTGGAAAACCTGAGCAGAGTATTTGGTATCTCCCATATCTGTCCCATGATCCAGCTGGAAGACGAAGGATTTGAGAAGCTGGGACAGGACATTGTGTCCTATTTTGATGAGGTTTATCCGGACAAGCATATTACATTTAAAGTAAATGCAAGACGTGCCCGTAAAAATTATCCGAAGACTTCCATGGAAATCAACGAGGACCTGGGAGAAGTACTGTTAAATGCTTTTGAAGATCTCCGGGTAGATGTGCATAAGCCGGATGTTATGCTTTCGGTAGAGATCAGAGAACACATCTATGTTTATTCCATTGTGATTCCGGGACCGGGTGGAATGCCGGTTGGTACAGCAGGAAAAGCGATGCTGCTGCTTTCCGGTGGTATTGATTCACCGGTAGCCGGTTATATGATTGCAAAGCGTGGTGTTAAGATTGATGCTGTTTATTTCCATGCACCGCCCTATACCAGTGAACGTGCAAAACAGAAAGTGGTGGATCTGGCAAAAGAAGTGTCCAAGTATGCGGGACCGATTCATCTGCATGTGATCAATTTCACTGATATTCAGATGTATATTTATGAAAAATGTCCTCACGATGAGCTTACCATTATCATGAGACGATACATGATGAGAATTGCAGAAACCATTGCAAAGCAGACAGAATGTATCGGACTGATCACAGGGGAGTCCATCGGACAGGTTGCATCCCAGACCATGCAGTCCCTGGCAGTTACCAACGAGGTATGCACTCTACCGGTATACAGACCGCTTATTGGCTTTGATAAAATCGATATTGTGGATATTTCAGAAAAAATCGGAACCTATGAAACATCTATTTTGCCATATGAAGACTGCTGTACGATTTTTGTGGCAAAACATCCGGTTACGAAACCGAATTTATCGATTATCAAAAAGCATGAATTACATTTGACGGAGAAGATCGATGAACTTGTGCAGACTGCACTGGATACAGATGAAGTGATCATTGTAAAGGATGAAGGTTGATTACAAAAGACAGAGACGAGATACGCTTTGCGAATCTCGCTCTGATTAGCGGTCGTCAAATACTCATTCGTGCAAGCGCGATGAGCATTTTCCTCGTCGCCATAACAAAAAAAGAAAGCTGCCACACCGGGTGTGACAGCTTTCGCAAATTATTTTGCACCTATTAGATCATATATGGTTTTAATACAGCGAGTACTTCATCCACATTATCTTCTGCATGAATATTTAAATCGATCGGTTTGGAAAGATCCAGAGAGAAGATACCCATGATGGATTTTGCATCTATAACATATCTTCCGGATACTAAATCAAAATCATAATCAAATTTTGTAATTTCATTTACAAAAGATTTAACCTTATCAATAGAGTTTAAAGAAATCTGTACTGTTTTCATGATTGGTTCCTCCTTATACATAAACTGATAATTCGCAATTTCTGCATTTAGTCTACTTGGGTGACGGAGAAAAGTCAATAATAAAACAGTACAAAAAAACAGGAGATTCCTATGAAAAGTGTGGCATTACATAACCTTGGATGCAAGGTAAATACCTATGAATTAGATGTCATGCGTCAAAAATTACATGAAAATGGTTATTCTATTGTATCATTTGACGAAGTGGCCGATATCTATATTGTAAATACATGCTCTGTAACCAATATTGCAGACCGGAAAAGCAGACAGATGCTTCATCAGGCGAAAAAGCGTAATCCACAGGCTGTTGTAGTGGCTACCGGATGTTACGCCCAGACAGGAACCAGGCAGGCCGAAGAAGATGAGGCAGTGGATCTGATCATAGGAAATAACAAAAAGAAGGATATTGTGGAAATCCTGGAGCAGTATTTTCAGGATCACCCGGATAAAACACTTCATGGAACTACTGTGATTGATATTAATAAAACAGACCAGTATGAAGAAATGACATTAAAAACCACCACGGAGCATACCCGGGCATACATCAAAATACAGGACGGATGCAACCAGTTCTGTTCCTACTGCATCATACCTTATGCAAGGGGAAGGGTAAGAAGCAGGCAGGAAAAGGATATTCTGGCAGAAGTAGAGAATCTGGTATCCGCCGGCTTCCGGGAAATCGTTGTAACAGGTATTCATGTCAGTTCCTACGGAATGGATTTTGATGGGAAGAAAAATCCGGTGGGAACCGAACCCTTTGATTACCACAGGCTGCTTTCCCTGCTGCAGAAGCTGAACAGCGTGGAAGGCCTGTCCCGTATCCGTTTAAGCTCACTGGAACCTCGTATCATCACAAGAGAATTTGCACAGGAGCTTGTGAAACTGGAAAAGCTTTGTCCTCATTTTCATTTATCCCTGCAAAGCGGCTGTGATGAAACGCTGCAGCGGATGAATAGACATTACACCACAGGGGAATACTTGGAAAAAGTCAAAATTTTACGGGAGTGTTTCCCGGATCCGGCGATCACAACAGATGTGATCACAGGTTTTCCGGGAGAAACGGATGAGGAGTTTGAGAAAACAAAGGATTTTCTGGACAGAGTTCACTTTTATGAAATGCACATTTTCCCTTATTCCAAGAGAAAAGGAACGGTAGCGGCAGACAGAAAGGATCAGGTTCCGGACAGAATCAAAAAAGAAAGAAGCAGTATTCTTCTGGAAATGGAAAGGAAACAGTCGGCAGAGTACCGCAGAAAATGGATCGGGAAAACAGAGGAAGTGCTTTTGGAAGAACAGAAAAGAATCGGCGAAGAAATGTATCAGATCGGGCATACGAAAAATTATGTGAAAGTTGCTGTAAAGACGGATGAAAATTTATCAGGGCAGTTACATACCGGCTTGATAACCGGCTTTTTGCAAGAGGATTTAATGCTGATGGAATAGTTGAATTTTAGTACTGTTTAGAGTAAAATGAAGGGTGTTCAGGGCGTTAAAAAAGTACATTTATTGCGGAAAAAGAGAAAGTGCGGCATATGGGCTGCATCAGAGAAGGATGAGATAATATGGCAGAATTAGGAAACACACAGTTCTTTAAAGTGGATACAGAAACAGAAAACGGTGTAAAAATCATTCTGGATACCGTTTACCATGCACTTACGGAAAAAGGATATAACCCGGTAAATCAGATCGTAGGTTATATCATGTCCGGCGATCCTACTTATATTACCAACCATCAGGGAGCCAGAAGCCTGATCATGAAAGTCGAAAGAGACGAGCTGGTAGAAGAATTGCTGGAAGAATACATTAAAAGTAACAGATGGAAATAGGAGAATGTCATATGCGAATCATGGGCTTGGATTTTGGCTCTAAGACAGTAGGGGTTGCCATAAGCGATCCACTTCTGATCACAGCGCAGGGCATTACCATTATCCGAAGAAAAGAAGAAAACAAGCTGCGTCAGACTCTGGCACAGATCGAAGAACTGATACAGGAGTATGAGGTCACGGAAATCGTGCTGGGGAATCCCAAAAACATGAACGACACATTGGGAGAGCGGTCTAAACTTTCCGAAGAATTTAAAGAGAAACTGGAAAGAAGGACCGGTCTGCCGGTAGTGTTGTGGGATGAAAGACTTACCACAGTGGCTGCCGATAAAGCTATGATGGAGGCAGGTATCCGCAGGGAACACAGGAAAGAGCATGTGGACAGAATTGCGGCTACCTTTATTTTGCAGGGCTATTTAGATTATCGGAAAAACATGGAGGAGCAAAATGGATAAGATTACATTTGCTGTCAGCGATACGGAAACGGTAGACTTTTTTGTTTTGGAACAGACCAGGCTTGGTGGAACGGATTATATTTTAGTAACAGATATGGAAGATGGAGATGGCGAAGCTTTGATTCTGAAAGATCTGTCAAAACCGGAGGACAAAGAAAGCGTGTACGAGATTGTATCCGACGATACAGAGTTGGATGCAGTGGCAGCTGTCTTTGAAAAGATGATGGATGACATAGCATTTGTTTCAGAAGAGAAAGAATAACCGCTCCATTTATATGGAGGTTGTCGCTTGAAAAAGAATAAGGAAAGTAATTCCAAACTGAAAATCATTCCATTAGGAGGTTTGGAAGAGATCGGTATGAACATTACTGCCTTCGAATACGAAGACAGTATTGTTGTTGTGGACTGCGGTTTATCGTTTCCGGATGACGATATGCTGGGAATAGATTTGGTAATTCCGGATATAACATATTTAAAGAATAATATTGATAAAGTAAAGGGGTTTGTGATCACCCACGGGCATGAGGACCATATCGGTGCACTGCCTTATGTTTTAAAAGAATTGCCCTTACCTATTTATGCCACCAGATTAACCATGGGTATTATCGAGCATAAACTGGAAGAGCATAATTTAATTGGTAATATCAAGAGAAAAGTAGTAAAATTTGGACAGTCAATTAATCTCGGGGTTTTCCGAATTGAATTTATAAAGACAAATCACAGTATTGTGGATGCAGCTGCACTGGCGATTTACTCTCCGGTTGGAACTGTGGTTCATACGGGAGATTTTAAGGTGGACTATACGCCTGTATTCGGGGATGCCATTGATCTTCAAAGATTTGCGGAACTTGGGAAAAAAGGTGTTCTGGCGCTGATGTGTGATTCCACCAATGCAGAACGCCCGGGCTTTACTCCTTCTGAGAAAACCCTGGGACCTACCTTTGACCATATTTTTGAGGAGCACAAAAACACACGTATCATTATCGCGACCTTTGCATCCAATGTGGACAGGGTTCAGCAGATCATTAACTCTGCCTATAAATTCGGACGAAAGGTAGTAGTAGAAGGTCGCTCCATGGTAAATATCATTGAGACAGCCACCAAGCTGGACTGCCTTCAGATACCGGATAATACTTTGATAGAAATTGAGCAGCTGAAAAATTTCCCGGAAGAAAAAACGGTTATCATTACCACCGGAAGCCAGGGAGAAAGTATGGCTGCACTGAGCCGGATGGCCAGCAACAATCATCGGAAAATTTCGATCGGACCAAACGATACCATTATTTTTTCATCGAACCCGATCCCGGGAAATGAAAAGGCAGTAACAAAGGTCATCAATGAACTGCTGGTAAAGGGCGCTGATGTTATTTTCCAGGATGCCCACGTATCAGGCCATGCCTGTCAGGAAGAAATCAAACTGATTTACAATCTGGTTCAGCCCAAGTATGCTATACCGGTGCATGGGGAATACAAACACTTAAAAGCACAGGCGAAGCTGGCAGAAGGATTGGGAATCCCGAAAGAAAATATTTATATCCTGAAATCCGGTGATGTACTGGAGCTGAATGAAGAAGAGGCAGCAGTGACCGGACATGTAACCGTCGGTGATATCATGGTAGACGGTCTGGGAGTCGGCGATGTGGGAAATGTAGTGTTAAGAGACAGACAGCACCTGGCTGAAAACGGTATCATCATCGTCGTATTGGCCCTTGACCAGTATGAAGGGCAGCTGATGGCAGGACCGGATATCGTATCCAGAGGATTTGTTTATGTAAAAGAATCCGATGAACTGATGGATGAAGCAAAAGCGGCAGCACTTTCCGCAGTGGAACGCTGCATGGATAAAGGGGTTACCGACTGGGGTAAGATCAAAGCATGTATCCGTGACGAACTGGCTGATTTTATCTGGAAGCGTACCAAACGCAGACCAATGATCTTGCCGATCATCATGGAAGTATAATGAAAAAGGAATGACAGACTAAATGCTTAAGCGGGAAAAAGATGTTTCTGATAAGGTAGATGCGCTGATAGAGAGTATCAAAGCGTCAAATATATATAATAATTATTTATTACAAAAAAGCAGAGTCGAGAAAGAGCCGGAACTGAAAAAGAAAATAGACGATTTTCGCAGAGAGAACTTTGAAGTTCAGCAGAACTATCAGGGAGATGAACTGGATAATAAAATCGAGGAATTTGAAATGCGTTATGCATCGTTCCGACAGAATCCGCTGGTGGATCAGTTTTTAAGTGCGGAGCTTGCTTTTTGCAGACTGATCCAATATATTGAAAACAGGTTGGAGACGGAACTGGATTTTTGACAGAGGTACAGATTATGAATTTTAAGCAGCTAACCATTACGTTGGGAACCATCGTAGTAAAAGTAGTCGTTGCATACTTTATTATCATAAATGTGGCAAAATATGCGGCAACAGCCTATGATTTTGGCTTCCGGATCTTTACGGAAGAACCCATGACCGGGCAGCCGGGTATCACATATAATGTTACCATTACGGAAGAGACTACTCCGAAGCAGGTAGCCAATGCTTTGGAAGAATACGGTCTTATCCGGAACCAGAACCTGTTTTATGCGCAGTACATGGTATCTGAGTATAAAGATAAATTTGTTCCGGGCAATTATGATCTGAACACATCCATGACAGCGGAAGAAATGATGGCTGTTATGTCACCGGGGGCAGACGAGGAAGAAGCGGAAGAATGATCGTAGATGAAAGAATGACTGCCTTTATCAATTCCATGGATAAAGGCAACACCCCTTTTTTAAATGAAATAGAAGACGAAGCGAAAAAAACCAATGTGCCAATTATCAGGACGGAGATGCAGAGCCTGCTTAAGTTTTTACTTGCTATGAAAAGACCTGCCTCCATTCTGGAAGTGGGTTGTGCAATTGGTTTTTCTGCGTTATTGATGAGTACATACGCACCGGAAAACTGTCATATTACCACCATTGAGAAGTATGAAAAGAGGATTCCCATTGCCAGGGAGAATTTCAGGAGAGCCGGAAAGGAAAAAGAGATTACCCTTCTGGAAGGAGATGCTACAGATATCCTGAAAGAGTTATCGGGCCCCTATGATCTGATTTTTATGGATGCAGCAAAGGGACAGTATATCCATTTTATGCCGGATGTTCTGAGACTGTTACCGGTGGGGGGACTGCTGATTTCCGATAATGTACTTCAGGAGGGAGACATCATAGAATCCCGGTATGCAGTGACCAGGAGAGACCGCACCATTCACAGTCGCATGAGAGATTATTTATATGAATTAAAGCACCATCCACAGCTGGAAACGGTAATCCTTCCGGTAGGAGACGGTGTTACCTTAAGCGTAAAAAAGGATATCAGATGAGTATGAGAAAAGTAGAACTTTTGGTTCCGGCGAGCAGCCTGGAAGTGTTAAAAACAGCAGTTGTTTTTGGAGCAGATGCAGTGTATATCGGTGGCGAAGCTTTTGGACTGCGTGCCAAGGCGAAAAATTTTTCCATGGAGGAAATAGCGGAGGGAATCCGCTTTGCCCACGAGCATCAGGTAAAGGTATATGTGACAGCCAATATTCTGGCCCACAACTACGATCTGGAGGGCGCAAGGACCTATTTTAAAGAGTTAAAAGAAATCGGTCCGGATGCACTTATCATATCGGATCCGGGGATGTTTACCATCGCAAAAGAAGAATGCCCGGAAATCGATATTCATATATCAACCCAGGCCAACAATACCAATTACCTGACCTATCAGTTCTGGTATAAACAGGGAGCCACCAGAGTGGTTTCCGCAAGAGAGCTTTCCCTGCAGGAGATCAAGGAGATTCGTGCCCACATTCCGGAGGAAATGGAAATCGAATCCTTTATTCATGGAGCAATGTGCATTTCCTATTCCGGAAGATGCCTGCTCAGCAATTATTTCACAGGAAGAGACGCCAACCATGGTGCCTGCACCCATCCCTGCCGCTGGAAATATGCGGTGGTGGAAGAGAAAAGACCGGGAGAGTATCTGCCGGTATATGAAAATGAACGGGGAACCTATATTTTCAACTCCAAAGATCTTTGTATGATCGAATATATACCGGAAGTATTAGGTGCGGGTATCGACAGCCTGAAAATAGAAGGACGGATGAAAACTGCTTTATATGTGGCTACAGTGGCCAGAACCTATCGGAAAGCCATCGATGACTATCTGGAGTCGGAAGAAAAATACCGGGCCAATATGGACTGGTATAAGGCGGAAATATCAAAGTGTACCTACCGCCAGTTCACAACCGGGTTCTTTTTCGGAAAACCCGATGAAAACACACAGATTTATGACTCCAATACCTATGTGAATGAATATATCTATCTGGGAATTATCGAAGCCATCGATGACCGGGGACTGGCCCGGATTGAGCAGAAAAATAAATTCTGCGTAGGGGACCGGATAGAGATTATGAAGCCGGATGGACGAAATGTACAGACCCAGGTGCTGGATATGTTTGATGAGGAAGGAAATCATGTGGAAAGCTGCCCTCATTCCAAGCAGGTCATTTACCTGAAGCTGTCGGAAATGCCGGAAGTATATGATTTACTCCGGGTAGAAAATCCGGAGCAGAGCAAAGAATAGAAAAGACAGGCATATATATTAAACAGTCTTCAAAGGATAAAAAGCGTCAAAGGATAAAGAATGTTAAAGGATAACATCAAAGCATTTTTAAAAAAACATGGCCTGGTATATGGAATACTGCTCCTGTATGTGCTGGTATTTCTATATCCTTATCTGCAGCGTAATCTGGTCATCGGAGCGGATTATATGTATCATCTGGCCCGGATTCAGACCATAGCAGAAAATCTGAGGGCCGGAGAGTTTCCGGTGAAGATTCATAATGGAATGAATCTGGGATATGGATACGGAAGCGGCTTCTTTTATCCTAACTTTTTCTTTTATATTCCTGCGATATGGATGCTGATGGGAATCAGCCTCTGGAATGCCTATAAGGGTTTTGCTGCGCTTATTGCACTGGGAATTGCCCTTTCCATGTATCATTGTGGCTGCTATATGACAAAAAAACGTGTGGCAGGAGTCCTTTCAGCGGTCAGCTATCTGTTTTGTCAGCCCCTTTTAATGGATCTGTATTATCGGTTTGCACCGGGAGAATGCATTGCATTTATCTTCGTACCGATTGTTCTGGTGGGATGCCACAATCTGTTTCGGGAAGAGTTTGATAAGCCCTGGCTTTTGGGTCTGGGATTTTTAGGATTGGGGCTGGCTCATCCGGTGACCATTGCCGGTATGCTCCTTCTGATGGTGTGTATGTGCATCGTGCATATTGGTGTGTTTGTGAAAAACCCTGCAAAATGTAGGAAGCTTTTGATAACAGGGCTTGTGGTGCTGGCCTTATCCATTTCCTATTGGCTTCCTATGGTGGAACAGGTAGTGGATCAAACATTTCATTTTATGGAGCCATGGACCAATGTGGACGAAAATGTAGCTTCCTTTTGTGAGGGATGGACAGGCACCATTCATAGCATGGGATTTGGCATGATCCTGATGGCTGTCATAGGAATAGGCTGTGTCTTATTTGTTGTGGTGGCAAGACCGCAAAGGGAAAAGAATTTTTCAGTGGGCATACTTTGGACTTTGATCGGAGTGGGTATGGCACTGCTGGCCACCTGGAAACCATTTTGGACCATTATGCGTCCAGTTCTTAATTTCTTACAATTTCCGTGGAGGATTCATTTATTTGCCTGTGCTTTTCTCTGTCTGGGAAGTGTCTGCCTTTTATCACAGCTTTTCGGGCAGGAAAAAATAATGCTTTTTATGACAGCGGTGATCAGCTGCTTTCTGATTTTTGGTGAAGTACAGTTTTTACAGCTCCAGATGAAAAATTATGCGGGCATAGAACTGCTGGATGTCTGTGCAGATGCAACGTCCAATGGAGGCGGAGAAGAATGGCAGCCCGCAGGTTTTACCTCAGCAGTGTTAAATTCCGCTGAAAATGCTACCGTTTTTGATGACCGGGGAAATGGAAAAAGTTATACAAAACAGGGAAGCAGGATTCGCTTTTCGGCAGCGGATTTTTCCGGCTTTGGAGAACATATGGCGGCCACAAAGGACACGGATTCGGAGAAGGCTCCGGAAAAGTCTGTAGATAGAACATATCGGTTACCTTATGTGTACTATAAAGGCTACCGGGCGGTTTATTATGATGAGGCTGGAAACTTCATAGGAGACGCAGAACTGATGGAAGACCCGGAAACCCATATGCTGCTCATGAAGGCTTTGGATGAAAAAACGTCCGGATATTATGAGATTTACTATGCAGGTACTTTCCTGCAAAAGGTTTCTTACCTGGTGTGCATGATTGCATGGCTGGCACTTGCCGGAGTATTATTTATGCAATATTTACATAGAAAAAAAGGAAAATAGAATTTTTTTGATGGAAATAACAAAAAATATTTTTTCCACTTGCAAAGTGATGCGAATAAGAGTATTTTAAATAAAAAGGTCGCAAGACAAAATAAAGTAAGCATGAACGATGATGTTCCAAAAAGTTGTTTTTGGAACATTTTTTTTATATAATCAATAATGGCGGCAAAACTAGGGAAGCTATTGATTTATGAAAGTTCGTGTAACCTAAAACAAGGAGGCAATGCAATGAGTGAAGTAGTAAATGTGGAAGAGTTATTTGGAAAAAATGTCTTTAACTTAAGTAAGATGCGTGAGCGTCTTCCAAAGAATGTTTACAAAGAAGTCGTTAAAGTAATGGAGCATGGTGGCGAATTATCCATGAGTGCAGCAAACGTTGTTGCCAAAGAGATGAAGGACTGGGCTGTTGAAAACGGTGCCACACACTATACGCATTGGTTCCAGCCACTTACCGGTATCACTGCTGAAAAACATGACGCATTTGTATCCCATCCGGATGCAGATGGCAAAATGATCACAGAGTTTTCCGGAAAAGAATTGATCAAAGGTGAGCCTGATGCATCATCTTTCCCATCCGGTGGTCTTCGTGCAACCTTTGAAGCCAGAGGATATACAGCATGGGATATTACATCTCCTGCATTTTTGAAAGAATCTGCCTGTGGAACCATTCTTTGTATTCCCACAGCATTCTGTTCCTACACCGGTGAAGCACTGGATAAAAAGACACCGCTTCTTCGTTCCATGGAAGCAGTCAGCGAACAGGCACTTCGTATTGTAAGATTATTTGGAAATACAGAGGCTACAAAAGTAACCGCATCTGTAGGTCCTGAACAGGAATATTTCCTGGTAGATAAAGATCTCTATATGCAGAGAGAAGACCTTATGTTTGCAGGTCGTACCTTATTTGGTGCACCGGCTCCAAAAGGTCAGGAAATGGAAGATCATTACTTTGGTGTCATCAAAGAACGTGTAGGCGCATATATGAAAGACTTAAACGAAGAACTTTGGAAACTGGGTGTGACTGCAAAGACCCAGCATAACGAAGTAGCTCCGGCACAGCACGAGCTGGCACCGATTTATGAAACAGCCAATATCGCAGTAGACCACAACCAGCTGGTTATGGAAGCTATGAAACGTGTTGCATATAAACATGATTTAAGATGTCTGTTACACGAGAAACCATATGCAGGCGTGAATGGTTCCGGTAAACACAATAACTGGTCCATCACAACAGATAATGGTGAAAACCTTCTTGATCCGGGTGATACACCAAATAAGAACGTTCAGTTCCTTTTGGTTCTTGCCTGCATCCTGAAAGCAGTAGATACACATGCAGATCTGCTTCGTCAGAGCGCTTCTGATGTTGGTAATGATCACAGACTTGGCGCAAACGAGGCACCTCCGGCTATTATTTCCATCTTCCTTGGCGAGCAGCTGGAAGATGTTGTAAAACAGCTTATTGAAACAGGTGATGCATCCAAATTAAAAGAAGGTGGAAAATTACTGACAGGTGTATCCACACTTCCTGATTTTGAAAAAGATGCAACAGACCGTAACAGAACATCACCATTTGCCTTCACAGGTAATAAGTTTGAGTTCCGTATGGTAGGATCTGCTGATTCCATCGCCAGCCCGAACACAACACTGAATGCAATCGTAGCAGAAGCATTCTGCGAAGCTGCAGACAGACTGGAAAAAGCAGAGAACTTTGAAGTGGCAGTACATGACCTGATCAAAGAATATATGACAAAACACCAGAGAATCATCTTCAATGGTAACGGATATTCAGATGAATGGGTTGCAGAGGCTGAAAAACGTGGACTTCCAAATATCAAATCCATGATTGAAGCTGCAAGCACACTGACTACAGACAAAGCAGTTTCCTTATTTGAAAAATTCGGAATCTTTACAAAGGTAGAACTGGAATCTCGTGAAGAGATCATTTACGAAACCTATGCAAAGACCATCAACATTGAAGCACTTACCATGATCGACATGGCAGGTAAGAAGATCATTCCGGCTGTTGTAAAATACAGTAAATCTCTTGCAGATGCTGTAATCGCTGTAAAAGAAGCCGGTGCAGATGCAACGATCCAGGCAGATCTGCTGAAAGTCGTTACAGGCAAACTGGCTGAAATGCAGAATGCTCTTGCTAAACTGAAAGATCTGGAAGCAAAAGCAAGTGCTATGGAAGATGTAAAGGCACAGGCATTCTTCTACAAAGATGAGATCAAAGTGGCAATGGAAGAACTGAGAAAACCGGCAGATGAACTGGAAATGATCGTAGATAAAGACATTTGGCCAATTCCTACATATGGTGAATTGATGTTCGAAGTATAAATCAGCTTAAAGTTTATTCTTTTCTTTTCCCAATAAGCGGGTGGCGTGGATTATGAAACGCCACCCGTTTTTTATCGTGCGCCTAGCGGCGCACGTTTCCAACGGGTGCAAATCCCGAATCCGCCCGGTAGTGGGAAGGATATAGCCGAAGGCAAGGGTGTCCATCG
>JBJENT010000086.1:0-18282 GCA_051880335.1 Lachnospiraceae bacterium | reverse complement strand
AATCTGGACGTCCGGATGGAAGTGGATTCCAGGGATGAAGTGGGAGAGCTTGCTCTTACGTTTAATAAAATGCTGGAAGACCTGCAGCAATACATTCAGAATTTGTCAAAAGTAACAGCCGAGAAAGAACGAATCGGTGCAGAACTGGATGTAGCCACCAATATACAGGCCAGTATGCTGCCCTGTATCTTTCCGGCCTTCCCGGAATATTCAGAATTTGATATTTATGCAACCATGAATCCGGCCAAAGAGGTGGGAGGAGATTTCTATGATTTCTTCCTGGTGGACAAAAATCATCTTGCACTGGTGATGGCAGATGTATCAGGAAAGGGTGTTCCCGCGGCACTTTTTATGGTAATTGCAAAGACTCTGATCAAAAACCGGGCTCAGCTTGGAGAATCGCCGGAAGTGGTATTGGAGAGAGTCAATAACCAGTTGTGTGAAAATAATGATGCCTGCATGTTTGTAACCGTATGGCTGGGTATCTATGATCTTACAACCGGAAAACTGCGTTATGCCAATGCAGGACACGATTATCCGGCGGTCATGAGAAAAGGCGGAACCTATGAGATCATCCGGGAAAGCCAGGACTTTGTGCTGGGCGGATGGAAAGGCATGACCTACGAGCTTCATGAGATGAGCCTTGCCCCAGGAGATAAATTATTCTTATATACCGATGGGATACCGGAAGCAACCAACGTCTCTGAAGAGCTGTTTGGCGAAGAGAGAATGGTAGAGGCCTTAAATCTTTGCCTGGATGATACAGCAGAGCAGACATTGCAAAGGGTTAAAGCTGAAGTGGATACCTTTGTGGGGGAAGCGGATCAGTTTGATGACATGACCATGCTGTCCTTTGAAGTGAAAGAATTCGGTAAGGAAAATGCAGAAATAAAGCAAGATGCAGAAAGTTGAGGTAAAAAATATGAATGTGATTGCAACGGATTGTGAAAGCTATATCAGACTTTTGGTGGACGGAAGAGTGGATACCAATACCAGCCCCCAGCTTCAGAAGGCAATCCTGGAGTCATTTCAGAAAAACAAAAATATTGTGCTGGATTTCCTGAATGTGTCATACATATCCAGTGCAGGTCTTCGTGCACTGCTGATCGGTCAGAAAACAGCGATTTCCAAAGGTGGAAGTATGAAACTGACTAATGTATCAGAAACAGTTATGACGGTTTTGACAATGACCGGTTTTGCAAAGAATCTGGACATTCAGTAAGGAAAGGCTATGATACGATTTGAAAAGGTATCGAAAAAATATGGGGTGGATGAACCCATGATACTGGAAGAAGCAAGCTTTCGGATTCCACCTGGCGGCATGGCCTTTTTGCTTGGAGAAAGCGGTTGCGGAAAGACCACTATTCTACGCCTTCTGCTCCGGGAGCTGACCGCGGATGAAGGGATCGTTCGTGTGAATGGACAGGATATCAGCAGGATCAAGACCAGAAAATTACCGGAATATCGTAGAAAGATGGGAATTGTTTTTCAGGATTTTCGTCTGCTGTCAGACCAGACTGTGTATGAAAATGTGGCAATTGCCAAACGTATCCTAGGTGCCAGAGAAAAGGACATCCTGCATATGGTGACCATGGCACTGAGGCTGGTAGATATGGAAAAGGATTTCTACAGACCGGTTTCAGAACTGTCCGGGGGAGAACAGCAGAGAGTGTGTATTGCCAGAGCTATTGTCTCAAATCCAGATTGTATTCTGGCAGATGAGCCCACCGGTAATCTGGATCCAAAACAGGCAAGAGAGATTATGCTTTTGCTGGAACGACTGAATCATATTGGAATCACCGTATTGGTGGCAACCCATGACAAAGAGGCTATCAGGGACATGAACTATCCCAGACTCTATCTGGATCATGGAAGTATAATCAGCGGAGAATAACTATGGATGATAAGCAGATCAGGCGTGAACTACAAATGGAAGCGCGGCGTGACAGGCTGGATGACCTTCTGGATGTGCTCAGATCGGATGCAGAACAGCAAGGTTGTCCCGGGGAGAAGATAGTTTCTTTGGAAATCTGCGCAGAAGAGATATTTGTTAACATTGCCAGTTATGCATACGGTAACAAGACAGGAGAGGTCCGGATCACAGAAGAGGTGACAGATCATGGTATTTCTCTTTGCTTTAGGGATCGGGGGGTGCCCTATGATCCCCTTGCAAAAGAAGACCCGGATACCACACTCTCTTTGAAGGAGCGGCAGGTTGGCGGTCTGGGGATCTATATGGTGAAAAACATGATGGATTCCCTGTTTTATGAATATGTAGATGGATATAATTGTCTGACAATGAAAATGACTTGGTAAGAAAGTGAACTGGGAAAAGCGATATGGAAGAAACCAAAAACGGAAGATTCGGAGAAGAATTAAGAAAGAAACCCTTTGAAAGCTATGCAGAATACATGGACTATATCTTTGCCTGTGTCAATCTGCGCCTTTCATCTTATATACAGGATTTGATGGATAAGTACGCAGCAGGCCAGGGCCAGTATAAAAATGTATTATATCCGGATATTGAGATATCCTATCGTCTGTGTCAGGACAAGGTGACAGACTTCTTTGCAAATGAGGAACAGTCGGAGAGCGGGCAGGCAGAAGAAGGCGTTTCTATGGATGACGTGGACGATGAGCTAAAGGATCTTTTGGGTGCCTTTAGTTTATCTCAGGATATACCGGAAGAGAAAGGCATATCTTCCGATTCAATAGAGTCTGATGTGGAGGAAATGCTTTCCTTTATTGAAGACAGGATTGCCATTACGGATGCGGAGAAGTATCCTTTTTACCAACTGTGTAAAAAGCTTCAATTTAGTCATTTTACGGTTTTTTCCCTGGCAGCAGCACTGCTGTCTTCCACACAGACCAGTTATGCTTCCGTCTATCAGGTTGTGAACGAAAATGGGTCCTTAACGGCACCTACTGTGGAATCCTCCGCAAGACTCTATTTCGGGCACCGTTTTTCCATTACAACTGCTTCCGGTCATATGTCAGAATGTCTGGAAAGTCTGTTGCCTGTTATGGATCTGCGAGTGAATTCCAACATGCCTTTTTCCACGGTTTTAACGCCGGATAAGCGGATCATTGATTTTCTGTTTGGTTCCAATCCTCTCCGGCTGGATGAAAACTATCAGCGTTTTTATCACATGTTAACAGACCAGGAAGAACTGGACCCCATCATGGCAAACGAAACCCAGTTGGAAGCCATGTCGGTATCCTATGACCAGGGAGTACGGATCTTCAGCTGGTTCGGAGACGAAGGCAGCGGCCGAAGATTTTTTATCAAGCACTTCAGCAGGAATAAAGGACTTCGGGCCATTATATTAAATTGTAAAAAATTGTTTGTCTATGATTACTCTTTTGTGGAAAAAGCCTTCTGGGCAGTACGCAGGGAATGTATTTTTACGGATTCCTGCTGCTGCTTAAATGAGCTGGATTACAGGGAAGAGGAAAAAGAAAAATATATCGGTTATATGGATCTGGCAGTATCCAAGCTACGGGAGCATGATATTCTGGTTTTTCTGATGAGCAGGGATAAGCTTCCGTTAAAGAATGTAACAGATCAGGAATTTACAGAACTGGAGCTGCCAACACCGGGAAATCAGGAGAGGGAAAACTGTTGGAAATATTTTGCCCGGGACTACGGACTGGATCAGGATGTGAATCTGTCGGAGATGGCAACCAAGTTCCTGTTTACGCCGGGAAAGATCAAGTCAGCGCTGAAGCAGGCCAGAAGCTATTCCATCATGAACCATGAGATTCTGATCTCCAGGGCAAAGCTTTTTGAAGGCTGCAATAATCAGATGAGTTCAGAGCTGACCCAGAAGGCCACCAAGGTAAAGGCCAATTTCGGCTTTGAAGATATTGTCATGAATGCCAGTCAGAGGGAAACCTTAGAGCATGCCATTGACCAGATGAATTTTAGAAAGAAAGTATACGATAATTGGGATTACAACAAAAAATATCCCTATGGACGTGGACTGTCTGTGCTTTTATTCGGTGCACCGGGTACCGGTAAATCCATGTGTGCACAGGTGATTGCCCATGAGCTCAATCTGGAATTGTACCGGGTGGATTTGTCCAAGGTAATCGATAAATACGTAGGTGAAACGGAAAAATCCATTTCCATGATTTTCCGGGAAGCCAAGAAATGTAACGTGGTGTTGTTCTTTGATGAATGTGATACCCTCTTTGCAAAGAGGTCCGATGATGGCGGTTCCAATCAGGCATCCAACAATAACAAGACAGCGCTTCTGCTGCAGGAAGTAGAGGCCTACGACGGTGTATCCGTGCTGGCCACCAACTACAAGCATAATATTGACCCGGCTTTCTTCCGTCGTATGAAATATATTGTGGAATTCCAGTTCCCGGATGCGGATACCAGAGAGATGCTCTGGCGTACCACCATTCCCAAGGGAACGCCTCTTGCAGATGATGTGGACATCCGGTTCCTGGCGGAACGCTTTGAATTTGTAGGTGGTAATATCAAGAACTGCATTTTGAATGCAGCATTCCTGGCCGCAGCTGACGGAGAAGGAAAAGAAGTGGGTATGAAACATTACCTGATGGCTATCAAATATGAGTTTGTGAAGACCGGTAAAGTATTTACCAGAGCGGATTTTGAACCCTATGCGTATATGGTAGGTCTGGGAGATGAACAGGACTATTAACCGTAAGGGATGGTAAAAGGAAAAGGGATTGGTATGGATTTTGAAAAGCTGTTGAAACAGAATATGAAGCAGGATGATCTGTTTCAGTTCTCCATGAAAAGCATAGAAAAAGAACAGGTACTACAGGATTATGTAAACCACCGTGACCAGTATATGCTGATGAATGCAGAGCAGCTGCGAAATCTGAATCACAAGGATACAGCAGAATCCGGAGAAACGTTAGCTGATCTGCCAAAACAGGAGGACTCGAGAAAAGAATGGAAATTCCTCGAGAAATTGATAAAGAAGAAAAAGGCCAAGCCCCGGAGAGAGCAGAGTGTTTTATCAAGTCTGCAGGATAGAATGCAGCAGGAGTTTGAAGAGATGGCGCAGCAGGAGGCTGATGATCTTTTATTGTATCGGAAGGAGTCACGACAGGGCAATTTAGAGAAGTTTCGCGCTGACATGCAGAAGAAAGACGATTATTCCTTTATTCAGTCCCAGCATTTGAACAATGAGGATCAGTACAAGCAGATAGTAGCAGTCAGAAAATTGCTGGAAGAGAATCAAACGAAGTATGAAGAGCATAAGACAGAATTGGACAAAATGTATGAAGAATTCTTTCATTTGATGGAGGCAAGTGCCGATTTTCAGGAAAGGATTAATGTCATCACCGTAGTTCCGTTTACTTCACAAAATGTTTCTTCCACCCTGGTATTGCAGGAATTGAATCAACGATTAAATACAGCCAGGGAGAGACAGCAATTGATTCAATCCCGTGCGGACAGCGTGAAGGCAGGAATAGAGTATATCCTCACAGGAAAGAAACTCACCGATGCCCAGGCACTGGCAGTGAGAGAGTATTTGAGCCCTCAGGATCAGCTGGAGCAACAGTGGCAGCAGGCAGAACAACAGGCCGCTCTGTATAAAAACAAAGTGCAGGAAAAAAAAGATGCATTTAAAACACTTCGGAAAAATGCCGGAGAGAATCCCGGACAGGTAATAAAACAGCAGGTGGTGGCATACCTGGAACAGATCAAAGAATTTGATACCAGGGATCTGGAGCATGCAGGAGATGAACAGCTACTTGCCAAAAATGAGCAGTTACAGGAACTATATGTCCTGGGGAAAGTATTTGCGAATGCTGCCAATAACAAGGATCCGGAGGATAAACAGAAACGAACCATAAAGGATGTATTTTTAGAAGAGAATCAAATAAGCAAGGGCTTATTTGATTTGAAATGCAGTGTGCTGCAGTCCTTTGCAGTGAAGGCAAGATGTCTGGCCATGATACAGGCGTATAAGAATGGAGTATTGTCAAAGGATGCTTTTCTGAACCAGGAGCTGATGACTATTCACAAACAGTATCATCTGATGCCGAATCAGGAACTTAGCCAAAACCAGCTGCTTTCCTTTGTAAAAGAGAGACTGGTTCTGGCAGAAGGAATCAGGTACGGAGCATATAACAAATTCCTGAAAAGCAGGGAAGCCAGAGCTATCTTCAAGAAAAAGCCATCGGAAGCCGTGCATCATAAGACCTATCTCCAGGAGCGGGATGATATGAGACGGGAAGTGCGGGATGCACTGAATCTGGAAAAATCCCCAGGCGAAGAACATATAGCGAAGTATTATGTTACATACAGGAAAAAAGTGGAAGTCATAGAAAAGAGCCTGATGAATGCAAAAGAGGAAGAGAAGCCATGGCTTGAGAAAGAATTGGAAAAAGCTACACGGAAGATGGAGATGGTGCAGATTGAATTTGCGCTTACTATGAACCATTACCATAAAGTGGATGATATGGATCCTTCACTGAATAAGCCGTTTTTCCGTTCTTATGGTGCGGTGGAAGGGTTACCCGCATTCCGGTCCATGAGTGATGAGGAATTTAGAACCATGCTTGTGAAGCTGTCTGCAGGAACACTGGCGCCGGAGGCAGCTACACCGAAAGAATTTGACAAATACTATGCGGAAAATAAGGAAGGCATGATAACTTACAAGGAACATATGCGTATGCATTATGAAGACCTGGAAGAACGTTTTCATCACCAGGTTCCTTCCTTCGCATATATATTGGAACATAGACAGGAGCTTGGTCAATTATTAGCCAACGTACAGGTAGATACTGAGTTTGTAGAGAAGATGCGGGAAGTGGTAGATCTGACAGATGAGAAGGATCTGCGGCTTTACCATATGGTGCACTTCTACGGCAAACTAGACACGTATATAGAATCTATTCTTCGTACTGCCATCCTTAATGTTCAAGATTTGAAAAAAGCAGAGGCTGGTCATAAGAATCTTGTTCAGGCGATGAAGCCACACGCAGATTATCTGGGAGAAGAGCAGAACACGCAGGAAGAGAAGAGCGAGCAGGAAGAAGAGATCGAGCAGGAAGAGAAGATCGAGAAGGAAGAAGAGAGCGAGCAGGAAGAGGAGAGCGAGCAGAAAGAGGAGAGCAAACAGGAAGAAGAGAGCAGGCAGGAAGAGCAGGATGTGGCAAGATTCCGGCAGCTGGCATTGGATGCGGAGCGCATCGTGGAAGCCACACGGGAAGATCAGCTGCTCTTTTTGGAAAAAACATTGGAATTGCGAAATTATATCAGGCAGTATCAGGGAAATTCACCACTGGTATTAAAACAGTTACGGGGCTGGTATGAATTCGCAAGAAAAAGGGCTATTTTTATGGCGCGGAAACCCGGCAGCTCTATTTACGTATTGCTGGACAAAATCAGTACTTTACGTGTAGAAAAAGAGATGCTGGAGCCGGAATATATCAAAACAAATTTAGAAAAATTGCAGAACGCATTCCGGGATATGGATGCCTATCAGGAGATCGTGAAAGAAACTCCGGCACTTAAGGAGTTACTGTTATCCGATGCACAGAGGAAAGACTGGGATATCCGGCGTGGCCTTTTGGAAAGATATCGTGCTTATGTGGCAGAGGTAGCGGAGAGCCAGCAGATTCAGCAGAGAGAGCAGGCCCGAATTCAGCAGGGAGAGCAGGCTCAGATTCAGCAGGGAGAACAGGCTCAGATTCAGCCGCAGGAAACGGAGAAAGAAAAGGAAAGACTGCAGCATTTGGCCCGTGAAAAGGAAGGTATGCAGGAGATTCTGGCGGGATTTGGTGGATATTATCTGCAGATGGAGGAACTGGAAAAGCAGGTAGTATCTATGAAGAAACTGAAAAAGAGAGAGCGGGAAGAAATCATAAAGCCGCTTCATGAAGCCGGACTATGGATCCGGGATATGTCAGAATACGTAAAGAAACCATTGCAGCTTTCTGATGAAGATTTTTTTGATGCTACCATCATGACTATGATGAGTATGTTTGGTTATATCGAAAAGAACATACGACTTACCGGT
This sequence comes from Lachnospiraceae bacterium, assembly GCA_051880335.1. Lineage (GTDB taxonomy): Bacteria > Bacillota > Clostridia > Lachnospirales > Lachnospiraceae > 1XD8-76. The sequence continues at coordinate 10,270 of JBJENT010000086.1, read as the reverse complement.
GAAAGTCTCTCCGGAGTCAGGGATCTGAAAGCTGACCAGGTAAGCGATCTGAAGGAGCAGTTGGGCCGGATATCAAACGCCTTCCTGCTGTTTAAGGAGCGGATACCGGGATACGCCCAGGAAATCAGAAAGGATATACTGAGCACCGGAGAAAACCTGACACTTACGCTGAAAGATGTGGTGATGGGTGCACAGAGTATCAAGACATTCTATGTGGATGAGCAGACAGAGAAAACCGGGGCAAATTCTTCGGAGGTGCTGATACTTAAGGATGAGGATAAAACCTTTTTCTTTAAGGAAGATGAGAGTCTTCGGGGCTACAGCAAGGAAATAGCGGAGTTGCTGCCCATACTGGAAGACGAAGAGTTGTCCAAAAAGTTTCAGGCTTTAATAGACGGAGAAAGCCAGAGTTACAAAGATCTGTCGGTGGCCCCTGCATGGTCCGGATTGGTGACGAGAATGACTAAAGAAGGTGGTTTATTAATCGGGGAGAATTTCCGGGCGCTTGAACAAGATAGTGATAGTTTAGGTGATAAGGCGCTGAAAGAACTTGTGTCTGAAATCAAAGGGTATCTTGCGAAAGGCGAAGCACAACAAAAGAAATGGCAGGAATTTGCAAGCAAGATAGGAAAAAGGCAGACTACTTATGAGGTAGCAGGTGCGAAAGATCTTGAACTTCAGCAAGGAGCGAATATGACTGTTCGAAATTATGCATCAGAACGTGTGGCAGAGCTATTTGGACTTAAGGGATTGATTATACGGAATAGTGAAGCTGTTGTGATGGGAAATGGCATCCGTAAGAAAGGATTTGTCATGGATCAGGCCAAGGGTAAGCAGGCTGCTGACGTGGCTGAATTCGCAGTGAAAAATGGGTATCAGCTACTATTTACCGATGAAGCCCAGAAAAATCTGTTGAATCTTCAGATTCTGGATAATATTGTGGGACAGGTTGACCGTCATATGGGAAATTATTTTTTGGACTATGTGACGGATGAAGAAAAAAAGATCATAACGGTACATCAGGTTACCGGTATTGATAATGATTTTTCTTTTGGAAAATCAGAAAAAGTTGATGGTCAAAGCACCGGAAGTGTCCTTGACAATGATAAAAATTATTATCCGGGTATGATTGACCGCAAGATGTATGAGAGTCTGATGGCCATTTCACCGGAGCTTCTGGTAGTGAATCTGGAAGGTGTGATTGAGCAGGAATATCTGGAATCGTTGAAAAAGAGATATATAATTGTTCGAAATGCAATCCGTGAAGCAAAACGGAAGGCAGATGAGGAAGGAACCGATTTCTTCCGAACAAAGAAAGGCTGGGGACAGGAAGCCCAGAAGCAGTTGACTGGCCATTTTGGTAAAGTTCCAGGGGTAGATGATAATAGATTGTTTATTCGGAAACTGTTGGGAAGCGGAGGAAAGTAATATGGATCATACGTTTCAACTCAGACAAAACATGAATGAAGAGCAGCTGGAAGAGTTTGCACAAAATAGTCTGCAAAAAGAAATGGCTCTGGAGGACTATGAAAAAAATAACGATCAGTATATGCAGATGAGTGCTGAGCAGCTTCGGAATCTGTACAGGAAAGACTCTGTTGAAAGCAGGGATACTTTGCCGGATCTACCGAAACAGAGAGAGGATGAAAAAGACAGGAAATATAAAAAAAGGCTGCAGAAAAAACTGGATCAGGAAGAACGCAGGAGACAACAGGAAGAGATGCATCGGGAAGATCGGATTATGGCGGAGCAGGAGGCTGATCAGCTTTTATGGGAGGAACAGGAAAGGCGTAAACCCGATTTTGAACAGTTACGTCAGACTATGGGGAAAGACCCCAGATATTCTTTTATTCAGTCCCAGCATTTGTGCAGCGTGCTGCAATATCAGTCTATTGAAGAAGTAAAAAGAATCCTGGATGAACATTTGCCAAAGTATGAAGAACACAAGACAGAACTGGACAAAATGTATGAGGAATATTTTCATCTTACTGAGGTAGGCGCAAGCATGCAGGAAACGCTTCTGACCATCACCGAAATTCAGTTTGATACCGGAAGAGTATCTACTAAAATGTTGGTTGATGTGTTGCAGCAGAGGCTGGAATCAACGATGGAAAAGCTTAGGCTGATTCACAGTCGCACAGAGAGCATCAAAGCCGGAATAGAACATCTCCTTACCGGAAAGGAGCTTACCCCTGCCCAGTCTCTGGTGGTGAGGGAGTATATGACTACTCAGGATGAACTGGAGCAGCATCGTCAGCAGGCAGAACAGCAGGCCGGAGCCTATGTACATATTTTGAAAGAGAAAACCGGGACATATAATGCCCTGATGGGGAATATCCGTGAGGGAAATGCCGGCCCGGTTATGAAACCTTCTGTGCTGGAATATCTGCAGAGTGTAAAGGATTTTGATACCAAAGATTTAGAACACTGCACCGATCAGGAACTGTTGACCAAAAATCAGCAGCTGCAGGAACTCTATGTGCTCAGCAAACAGTTTGCTGATGCGGCAAATGGTTCAGATCCGGAGGATGAACAGGGACGTTCCATTTTGGATACTTTTTTGGAAAGCAACCAGGTAAGCAGAGACTTATTTACCCTGAAATGCAGTGTGATTCAATCCTTTGCGGAGAAGGCCAGACACCTTGCCATGCTACAGGCCTATCAGAAGGGAGTGCTGTCAGAGGATGCTTTTACGGAGGAGGAACTTGATGCGATCCGTAAGCAATACGACCTGATGCCGGAACAGAAATTAAGCAAAACCCAGCTGCTTTCCTTTGTGAAAGAAAGAATGGCTTTGACAGAAGCAGCCAGGTACGGTGCCTATCATAGGTTTTTCTGCAGTGAGGAAGCTTCCCGCTTATATGGTGGTCCGGGAAGTGCACCCGTACTGCGAAATATGGATGAGGAAGAATTATTTAGGACCAGGGGCGTTAAGATATTCTCAGAGGATATGGGTTCGGAGGAATATATCCGGAGCTATGCAGAAAATAAGGAACGCCTTCTTGACTACAAGGGAGACATGATCCGGCACTATGAAGATCTGGAGCTGCGGTTCCATCATCAGATTCCTTCCGTAACATATATATTGGAGCATTGGCAGGAACTGATTCCATTATTTGCCAGCGTACAGGCAGATGCAGGATTGATGGAGAATATGCAGGAACAGTTTGATCTGACCAGGGAAGAAAATCTGAGGCTTTACCATTTGGTGCAGTTTTACAATGGTTTGGGTCAATATATGGAAGAGATTTTCGGAACATCTATCCGGGAAAATGGAGACCTCAAAAAAGCAGAGGCTTCCTTGCAGGGGTTGATCAGGCAGATGCAGTCATCTGCAGATTATCTGGGTCAGGAACGGAATGCTCCAAACCAACAGGAAATTCAGAATGTGCGTGCCGAACAGCGGGAACAGGGAGCACAGGAAGAGGAAAATCAGGATATTACGGAGCAGGATATCATAAAATTCAGGCAATTGGCAGAAGAGGCGGAGACCATCGGCGAAGCGACCCCGGAAACACAGCTGACCTTTGTGGAAAAAACTTTGGAACTGAAAAACTATATCAGGCAGTATCAGGGAAACTCAGCTTTGGTGTTAAAACAGTTAAATGGCTGGTATAGATTTGCAAGAAAACGGGTCATTTTTATGACCCAGACTGCCGGAAGACCTATTTACGAATTGTTGGATGGAATCAGCAATTTAAGTGTTACAGAAGAGATGTTGGAGCCGGACTATGTGCGGAGTCATATAGAGCAGCTGCAGGCTTCCTTCCGTGGGATGGATGAGTACCAGGCACTGCTGAAACAAAATCCGGCACTGAAGGAGTTGCTGTTATCCGATGAACAGAGAATCAGATGGAATATCAATCGGGGACTCATGGAAAGATACCGTGATTATGTGAATGAGTTAGTCAGAAACCAGCAGCCACAGCAGGAAGCAACAGAGCGGGAAAAAATGCAGAAGCATTTGTCCCGGGAAAAGGAAGGAATACAGGAGGTTCTGGGCGGATTCGGTGGTTATGCACAGAAGGTGGATGCTCTGATAGACCAGGTAAGAACTTTAGAACCACTTAATATGTCGGATGGTGAGGAGATAGTAAAATCTCTTCGGGAAACCGGGCTTTGGATCAATGACCTGTCAAAATATGTGAAAAGACCCCTTGTACTTTCATCGGAAAACTTTTTCGATGCATCTGTCATGACCATGATGAGCATGTTTGGACACATTGAAAAGAATCTGCGCCTTGCAGGGGAAAAGCTTTCCCAGATTCCTGCATCAGAGCAGGCTCAGAGTATCACAGACCGTATAGGACAGATATCCGAAGCCTTCCTGCTGTTTAAGGAGCGGGTACCGGGTTACGCCCAGGATATCAGAAAGGATATTCTGAACAGCGATGAAAACATTTCGCTCACTCTGCAGGATGTGGTGATGGGGGTACAGAGCATCAAGGTATTCCAGGTAAACGATCAGACGGAGAGAACCGGAGCGGGTGCTTCGGATGTGCTGATACTAAAGGATGAGGATGGAACCTTTTTCTTTAAGGAAAATGAGACCCTTTTGAACTTTATGGATAGTATAGAAGAGGCACTGCCAGTACTGGAGGATGATGAGCTGTCAGAGAAACTGCGTGATTTTCTCCAAAAAGAGACTGATGAAAACGGAAACCCATTCCAATTTGGGAATATTGCGAATATGAAATACCATCTGGAGCAAAAGGAGAATATACCAGATCAAATCCGGCAGCTTTCCATGTACAATGAGGAAATGGACAAGATCTCAAAGGCGATTCTCAGGTATCTTGGAGAAGGTGATGGGAAATTGGAAAAATGGGCGGAGTTTGCAAATAAGTTCACAAAGGCACATGTTACCCAGGAGGCAGCATCGAATCCGGCTCTGGATATCCAGTCAGGAGCGGACATGACCGCACGAAATTATGCCTCGGAACGTGTGGCAGAGCTATTGGGTCTAAAAGGATTGATTGTACGAAACAGAGAAGCAGCTGTTGTGGATGAAAATGGCAATCGTAAACAAGGCTTTGTCATGGATAAGGCTAAGGGTAAGTCGGCTAAGGATGTGGTCACTTTTGCAAAAAATCATGGGTATCAGTTGCTGGTCAATGATGAAGCCCAGAAAAATCTGCTGAATCTTCAGATACTGGATATTATTATGGGGCAGATTGACCGACATGAGGAAAATTTCTTTTTGGACTATGTGCAGGATGATGAGCAAAGAACTATAACGGTACATCAGGTTACCGGGATTGATAATGATTTTTCTTTTGGGTTATCAGAACGATTGGGTGGTCATAATACCGGCACCGTTTTTGAACGCGAGAAATACTATCCGGGTATGATTGACATCAAGATGTATGAGAGCCTGATGGCAATTTCTCCGGAACTGCTGGCGGTGAACCTGGAGGGTGTGATTGAGCAGGAATATCTGGAACCACTGAAAAAGCGCTACGAAAAGGTGCAAAATGCAATCAGGGATGCAAAGCTGGAAGCAGATCAAAAAGGAATTGATTTCTTCCGAACAGAGGAAGGATGGGGACAGGAGACCCAGAAGGTACTGGGTGCTAAGAGGGATTTCTTTTCAACATTATATATTTATAAAATGATGGTGAGGTACAATGGCAGTTGAGCGCGGCAAAGCTGGAGGCAGATCAAAAAGGAATCGATTTCTTCCGAACAGAGACAGGATGGGGGAAAAGGAACCCAGATTCAGAAACATTTGTAAAAGGAGAAAAATAATATGTGTCAGATGAAACAAAATATGGACAAGGAGCAGTTTGAGGAGTTCATACAGAATAGTCTGCGGAAAGGTCAAAGAGTAGCGGATCATAAAACGCTTGTAAATATGGATGTAGATCAGCTCAGGGAATGGAATAAACAGCAAGCTGCAATGCAGGAAGAGAAATCCACAACCCGGGAAGAAAAGCTTAAGATTCCGGAAGGCCTGCCGGTGCAGAACGCTGATGAGAAAGCGAGAAAACGTAAAAAGAGGGAAAAAAATCATCTGAGGCAACAGGATGAAAAAGTACAATCGGAGAGTCCCGAAGAGATAAGAAAAATCTATGACGGGGTAGGAAGCCAGTTGAATGACGGAAAACTGGACAACCAGTCTCTTGAGGTGCTTTACGGACAGATTGATATTACAAAGCTTTCTCCCAGATATGTGTATGAGAATTATGGGGAAGTAAGACTGATGCTGGATAAGTTGCGAGTATATCTGGATGCTTTTGAAAGTAGTTTCTCATTAGAGAGTCTGTTGTCTGAAGATCAGAAATTGCGATGCAAACAGTTGAAGGATATGTATCAAAAGTGTGAGTGGGCTTTTTATTCTGCGATTATTGCTATGGGCTATCGGTTCCAGAAGAATGAAGATGGTACAAACACCCTGCTTGATGATGTGTCAGATGAGGAGAAGAAGAATGCACTGAAAGAGAACATGGACCTGCGTAGGAAAATTTTCGAGATAGAGAAAAGCATGGACGACAAAGTGGCGGATCAGCTTATCGAGAAGGAGAAGATAGAGCAACATAAAAAAAGCGAAAAATTACGCAGGAATCCGGAATTTGATTTTATTAAGTCGGAATACCTGAGTCAGGAATACCAGTTTCTGGAAATAAAATCTCTCCATGATCTCCTGGAAAAAGCATCTAAAAAAAGTGATACAGAGAATCAGGAACCTTCCCTGCTTGAGAAAAGATATATGGAGCATGAGGAAGAAATTGGCAGGATGTATGAGGAATTTTTCCATCTTATGGAAGCCTGCGGTATCTATGATGAATTGCAACAGGGAATTAAGAACCTGGTGAATGATGAGAAAAAAGTATCCGGGGATGCTGTTGGAGTAAGACTTAATGTAAAATTGGAAGATTACAGGAAAAAGAAGAACATATTATTGGAACGCGCCAGGAGTATGCAGGCGGGAATCCGATATCTGCTGGAAGGAGACCAACTTTGGCTGAATCAGTCGCTGACTGTAATGGAATACTTAAAGCCACAGGATCAGTTGGATATAATGTTTGCGAATCAGGAGGCACAGGCACAGGCAGCCTACCATGTGGATATCGAGAGGCAAAATAAAGAAATATTCGAATCGACAGCTAAGGAGCAGTTTGGTGAGCGCGTAAATGAGTGTATAGGTGATGAGGGTGCTCAATTCGAAACGTTTATCATACCCGGGCAGAAGGACTATAATGAAAAGCTGGTTCACACAGTTATGGAGATAAAAAATGGCAAAGAATTAATTCGCAAAACCCAGGCAGCGGGTTTTTTGGAAGATGCTAAAGCGTTGGAAACAGAAATTGGATTACGCATGAAAAGCATCATCCAGCCGCATTTGGAACGGATAAAGGACTATGACATGCCTGATTTATCCCATTGCACAGACAAGGAACTGTTGGCTGAAAATGAAGTGCTTCAGCAAGTTTACCTTTCCGTTATGAGTGTAAAAAAAGCAGGAGAATATATAGATTCGGATGATCAGAAGAAACGTTCCATCAAAGAGTCTTTTTTAGAGCATAATCATCTGCTTCAGGAGGTGTTTGACCTAAAATGCAATATGATAAAAGTATATGCAGAGAAGGCCAGAATGCTTAGTATGGTAAAGGCATATGAAGAGGGGGTACTGACAGAGAACTGCTTTACGGATGAGGAGCTTGGCTTTATCCGAAATTATTATGGACTGAAGCCCGGACAGCCACTTCAAATGAGCCAGATGCTTTTACTTGCAAAAGAAAAGCTTGTTCTGGTAGAGATATCCCAGGACGGACTTTTACGAGAATTTTACAAAAATCCTGCGAAGGCAGAAAAATTGGAGCGGAATTTAGGGAATACACAGGGTGTATATGAAGAGTGGAAGCATGAGAGATTCAAGCAGGAAAGGGACGAAGTAATTCAGAATATAAAGCGGGAACTCAAATTAGAAAGACTTTCGGATCCAAAAGATGTGAAGAAGTATTATCATATGCAAAAAGAAAAAGCGAATAGGATCCAAAAGGAACTGAAAAAAGCAAATAACAAAGAAACCAGACAGCTGGCGAAGAAATATTATGATGAGGTCATGCGTAGAATAGAAATGACACAGATCATATATGCCCTGGAGTTTCGAAATTATCGTAAAGTGGATGATGTAGAATCTCCGCTTGGGGAAGCTATGTTCCACTCCATTGGCAGCCTTGAGGAATCTCCGGCATTCCAGGCAATGAATGAGGAAACATTTCGAACGATGTGCCTTAATCTATCGGCAGGAGCTTTGGAGGATGATGCGGTTACACCGGAGGAATATGATCACTATTACGCTAAAAATAAGGAAGGTTTACGCACATATAAGGAATACATGCGACAGCACTATGAGATGCTGGATGCAAGGTTCCATCACCAGATACCTTCTCTGGAATATATCATATTGCATATGCAGGATTTGAAACAACTGTTTGGAAGAACGCAGATAGATCTTCGGATTGCAGATATGGTGGAGGTGGTTGACTTAACAAATGAGGATGATCTGAGACTATATCACCTTATCCGTTTTTATAGTGGAATGAGTTCCTTTATAGGAAGAGTGAATAAGGACATCTTAGATGCCGATGGTAAGTTTGAGAAGTTTCATGATTTCTGGATTACATTTATGATGGATCACTATAAATCAACCGTTGACTATCTGAATTCAGGGAATGACTCAGAAGAAAGCGAGAACATACTAAAGAAAAGGATATATAGGGTAGATGACTTCCGACAACTTGCTAAGGATGCGGAAGATATTGTGGAAAAGGATCAGGCGACTCAGCAGGAGTTTGTTCTTCGTGTCATGGAGATGACAGATTTGGCAAAAAATTTCATCTATTTCCGGAACGAATCACCTACTTTAGTGAAGCGGCTTACCGCATGGTTAGAGTTAGCCGGGAAACGAGTATGGTTTATGGCACAGGAGAGGTATGGCTCTACGGAAGGTCTGCCGGATGATGCATCTGTATTGGATAATGAAGACAACTTTGTTGCTGCAATGAAGTCAGAGGATCCGGCTCAATATCTGAATGGTGCTTTCGAAATGAGTAAAATGTCTCTGTTTCTCCTACAGGAAGATATTCCTGAAGAGGATGAAAAACATTTCAGGGAGAATCGGCTATGGAGGCAGTATCTGGAGATAGCACAAGATAAAATCAATCATCTAAACAAAGCAGATGATGTAGAGACAACAAGGTTTGTTGAAGCATATTATGAGAAAAAGTCAGCCCTTGCAAACCGAATGAATGAAGAGATTCTTAAGCTTCAGCCATATCTGTCGCAACGACTTTCTGAAGAGAAGAAAAAATTGTTTGCCACTTATCAGGTTAGCCTGACAAAACTTGGCAGGGATTATAGGGCTTTATCCATGATGAGTAATGTATATAGAATTGACATGGCTCATCTGCAGCCAGCAACCAGGAAATATGGCAATCATCATCCGGAAGCATATATTAGCTTAATGCAGCTGGATAGTCAAATCGAGAGAGCCGAAAAAGAATATTCTAAAGAAATGGGATATAAGAAGGTATTCAACAACATGTTGTTAAAAGAATTTGAAGAAAAATTCGAATAGGTATGGAAGGAGAGAGGATTAAGTAATATGGATAGTTATATACGATTAACAGAAGACATGCTTCCTATGTTTGCTCCAATGATACCTGGGTGGTTGATTGAGAGCCGGATGGACGGGACTGATACGGAGTTCTGGGGAATGAATAGTTTTGGCATTCCCGGTGGTGCAGCTGTCCTTAAGAGGGAAGGCGACGAAAAAATCTTACAGTATCTGTATATTGCAAAGGATTTAAGAGGGGCAGGCAGAGGCAGCAGATTTTTGCTGGAACTGATTTATAAAGCACACCAGGAAGGCTGCAGGCGGTTTGTAACAAGCTATATGCAGGGACAGTACCCAGCCTTTGAGAAACTTTTGCTGGCATATCCCTTTGACAGCCGGGAAGAGATGGTAGGAAGCTATAGCTGCACGATACAGGAACTTACAAAACTGCCATACCTTCAGGGACGCTATGGCAGCGTAAGTCCACTTTCCAAGTGTACGGAAGAAAGTCTGAAACCATTTTACCGGACCTTGATGGAGGAGGGAGAGAATCTTGTCGAACTGCCGCTAAAGAAGCAGGACTATCTGGCAGAATGCAGTGCTGTGGTGTTGGAAGATGGAAAGCCGGCAGGTCTGCTTCTCGTAAAAAGAGAAGGAGAAAATGCAGTGAATATTCCACTGATGGTCAATTATTCCCGGAATCTGGCT
>JBJENT010000085.1:0-18372 GCA_051880335.1 Lachnospiraceae bacterium | reverse complement strand
TTTTGCGCTATGGAGATGAGACTCTAAAATCGTGGAAGCCTTTGCTGAACACGATTTTTGTTCTTGAGGCTCATCGGAATGATTAGCGCAATGAATACAGACAACTTATCTTGTGCATTTTGTATCACTATTCATTATGAATTGCTGCCAGCGGACTTAATTTCATAGCACGTCTTGCCGGGAAAAATCCCGCGATCATACCTACCAGAATGGCAAACAAAAGTGCCATACCGGCAAGCCAGAACGGAATATAGGAAATCGTATCAACTCCCATTCCGGAATTTTTCACCAGATAATTGATCACCCCGGACAGGCTGTAGCTTAGAATCAGTCCCACGATTCCTCCAAAGAAACCGATGCATCCTGCTTCCAGTAAAAACAATGCTCCGATATTTCTCATATCGCATCCCAGCACTTTCATAATACCGATTTCTTTTGTTCTTTCATAAATTGACATCATCATGGTATTGGTGATACCGATTGCCGCTACTAACAGAGAGACCGCTCCGATACCACCCAGAACAGCTTCGATCATATTCAGAGTCTGCTGCTCTGACTCAATCCACTCTGCATCATTATAGGCCTGGTACCCCATATCTGTTATCATCTGGGTCACCTCAGCCACATTTTTCATATCATCTACGTTTACCAGCAAACCGGAGTAATAAATCTCTTTATATGGTTTACCCTTGCTATTGGTAGGCTGCCCCGGAATGGCTCTTCCCTTAAACTCTTTCTTCAAAATAGGAAGCAGCTCATTGATGTCACAGTAAGCACTATAGCTGTGACTGTTATAGGTATTTTCATCTCCGGCACCGATACCACATGTTGTAAATAAGTACTTTTTTGCCTTTTTTACAGCACCGCCCTCTTCATTTGAGGATCCACTTTGGGACTGATAATATCGCTCCTGATCCAGAATATAGAAAATAGAATCGTTCATCAGATCCACATCCGGAAGTACACCGGTATCCCAATAATACTCATAGGTTTTTGCATTGTAAAAATTTGTAATAATCTGATTTCCAAAGAAAATCTGAAGCTCACCGGCATCTTCCTGAGGAAGTGTTCCCTGTCCCACCTCGATATTCATACTGTCAAACGCCTGAACCGGCATACCACGCAATGTAAAATAGCCTTCATATACTCCGTATTTTGCCAGAACATCAATATCCAGATAAGGATCGACTGTTTGAACATGGGGAATCATTTCCAGTTCCTGAACCAGATTATCATCCAGGAATTTTTTATCTTTTTCACTGCTTCCCTCTGCATTATAAGGTGGCGTCACCGTAATCGCTGTCAGGCTTGCATAATCCTGCAACGATTCCATTGTCGCTTTATTCAGTCCCAGACCCAGTGACACCATTACCACAATTGACGCAACACCGATGACAACGCCAAGGACGGTCAAAATGGTTCGTACCTTACGTTTAAACAGGTTTGCAGTGCTCATTCGCAGTAAATCAATGATCCTCATCAATAGCCTCCAGCTCTGCTTCTAAATCCAGTCTCTCTTTTTTCTTTTTATTACGTTTACGAATCCAAACAATCATAGCGATGGCAGCGATGACTACGAGGATTACTACAAGAACAATGATTCTTACCGGTGAATTGGAAGTGTTTTCCATACCTGCCTCATCCAGATTTCCATCCTCCCACATGCCATCATCCATCATGCCTTCCTCACTAAACTCCATTACCATAAGAGTAAGCGGCTTTTCAATGGTTGTTACTACGCCGGATTCATTTTCAAAGGAAATCAGTGCAGTAATGGTTCCATCATCCATAGTTCCTGCCACACCGGTTACCATGGCATCCACGCTTCCTGTCGCACCGGAATTAATGGTGCCCAGGAACGTATCCCCACCGGATATTGTATCGCCCTGGAATTTTACCCACACATTATACAAAGTAGTCTTACCGGTATTATATACGTCGAACATGATATTTGCCTGGTTTCCCACCTCAATGCTTTCCGGGTTGATTTCCGCATCACCCGTCTCACATCTCTGTGCCTGATAAATCGGTACAGAAACACTGGCTTTATCAGTCAGATCCACGATGTCTTTTGCATCGTATTTCATATTAACATCCAGTACATAAGGTTTTTGTGCAAGATCGGACTTTGCAGACATTTCCATCACAATATCCTTCGTCTGCCCCGGTGCAATGCTGTCCATATATACGGAACTGGAACCGGAGGTGGGAAGGAAAGCTGCAAAAGTATTTTCCTTATCCGTTCCCTCTTCTACTGCCTGCAGATCAAAAAGCACATTGCTTACTGCAGTAGAATCGGATGTATTTTTCATATGTATCTTCAGGGTAAACGTATCCCCTGCATAGACCTGTGCCGGAACGGTCTCAAAACCGGTTACGATAATACGGGGTTTGGATACCTGGTCTTTGTCTGCCGACTCATCCAGATAACCACTGTCTTCTTTTCCGATGGTCTGTACAAAGGTAGTCAATGTACAACTCTCCACCACGTCATCTCTGGTATAAACGAAATCAAACTGAATCGGATAATATCCGGTCTTTACATCTTCCCGGACAACAAAATTGAAACCGATATCCTGACGGACAGCATGAATATCCTTATCCCTGTCATAGGCCGGGAAATTCCGGATAGTCTGGGTTGCTCCTGCCACATTTGGTACAAAAGGCCATTCCGATACCAGATTGGAAATTTTAGCTGTTACAACCACATCCTTTAAGGGTGATTTGCTATAGTTAACCACCGGAAGCGCAATAATGACACTCTGCCCGTATTGTACTGTCTGTGTCTGATAATTATCAGCCAGCTTTAAAAACTCGCTGGTACTTGGCACAAAATCATCATCTTTGTCATCGTCTTTGTCATCGTCTTTGTCATCGTCCTTGTCATTATCTGTGACAGTTGCCGCATATACCGGTTCTGCAGATGCTGCAAAACTGCCCAGAAACATAAGTCCGGATAATGACATAATTAAAATTTTTTTCAACCATTTCTTTTTCATATTGCCCTCCAATCAAGACTCTGGTGCGGCTGCTTTCACTTTTTCCACATCTTCTTTTTCTGCATCTGCTTTCTCTGCATCTGCTCTTTCCGCATCCGACTTTTCTGTGATTGATATAATCTTTCCATCTTTAATTCGTATAATACGGTCAGCGTATTCTGCCAGATGATCATCATGGGTTACCATGACAAGGGTCTGGTCCTTTTCTTCTACAACCTTTCGCATTAGCTGCATCATCTCTTCGGATGTGACCGAATCCAGATTTCCCGTAGGCTCATCTGCAAAAATGATTTCCGGTTCCACTACCAGCGCCCTGGCCATTCCGACTCTTTGCTGCTGTCCACCGGACATCTGGGTCGGTTTATGCTTCATATGGGTAGACAAACCTACCAGTTTTAACTGCTTCATAGCCCGCATATTTCTTGTTTTCCGGTCGATTCCCTGGAAAGAAAGAGGCAGGGCAACATTTTCAATGGCATTCAAGGTAGGCAGAAGGTTATAAGACTGAAAAATAAAACCAATGTGTTTCCGCCGGAATGCTACCAGCTGATTCTCAGATTTATTTTCCACATGCTCTCCGGAAATCACGATTTCACCTTTGGTAGGATGTTCCAGTCCGGCAAGCATGTTGAGCAGAGTGGATTTTCCGGAACCGGAGGTACCTACAATGGCACAAAACTCTCCTTTGTAAATACAAAAGTCCACTCCGTTTAATGCTCTTACCCGTTCTTCACCCAATCGATATATTTTATATAGATCTTTTACCTGAATAACAGGATTGTTTTTATGTATCATGTCATCTTCCTTTAAACATGCATCTGTCTTTGAATATGCATCAATCTTTGAATATGCATCAATCTTTGAATATGCATCTTTCCTGGTGCATATTATCTTCTCTCAATCACACCAACATCACGTTTTACAAATTCCGGAACACTGCCTGATTTAAAAAGCACATACATGTTGTACCAGTTATACTGGTTTGCCAGTTCATTTCCGGCTGAAGTTAATTCGATATCCATACCCGGAACTACCGCTTCCTTATAGATATAGCTGTAATTAGCCATTTCTGTGTTGCATACATTCTTCAGAATTTCCTGAATCTGCTGAGGATCTTCATAGATATGATGTACATCATCCGGGATGCCGGAACCATTTCCATCCTCATAGAACGTCATGTCTTCCCAGGCCACCGACTCTATGGATTCTTCATTGCAGGAGTAATTGGATACTGCAACACTTCCTACTGCTGCCGGATCCACCTTAAATTCCAGTGTCACATTACAGTCATTCAGGTCTGCAATGGTTCTTTCATATGTGGTAAATACCGGATAATTCAGCATATGAACAGCATTATCTTTCCGATAACTGAGCTGGATGAGACCATAGGGTATATCCTTTTTGATATCGGAGAAAGTCATATCTGCATAATCTGCGACATAGTCCTCCATCAACCCGGAAACACGGTCATTTGGGATTTTGCTTCCGACTGTTCCATTATAATAGGTAGCCTCACATATGTCAAAAAGAGCTGATATATTGTCCCGGAGTAAAATGTCGCTTCCTTCCTTAAACTCTCTCTGCTTAAACAGGGCATTCATAATGTCTTCCTGTTCCTCGTAATCTATGTAGAAAGCGCGGCAGACCTGCTTTCCGCTTTTCATCTGATAAAGGACCTCACACCACAGATCATTGGCATAATCCCCCATCATTTCTCTTTCCACTTCTTTTTCTTTAAATGCATCTCTTCCCATGCCTTTTTCTGCCAGAGCGATTACCGCACTTGGATCATGGAGCTTCATATATTGCATCTCGTACTCCGAGATCCAGTCATAGTTGAACTCTTCATCTACATAATCCTTCATATAAGCATTGTCGAAATTAATTCGGATGGATGCATATTCCACATCATCTGCCTTCGGCACGAAACGGTCGTAGCCCATGAGATCCAGCCAGAAAATCATAAAGACTCCTACTGTCATCACACAGCAGACTGCAAAGGATTTCATTCCATGTAATAAGGCACGAATATCAAACTGATATATGATTTCCATAAGGAACTGGGAAATCACCAGCCCGGAAACCAGACCAAGCAGAGCAAAAACAATATTATGACCCGACAGTCCATAAAAGCCGATTCCTCCAATCAGTCCGGATAAAAAGCAGATTGCAATCTTAATCGGTGCCTTGATAACCGGAAAAGCAACTGCCACTCCACTTGCTTCCATAGGACGTTTTTTATAACACACATATGCAATCATGCCTACAATGATTCCAAAAACAAGTAAATAAAGCATGGTTGGCAGCATAGGAAGCCAGATATTTTTTGCTACGGACCCTATTTCAAATCCTTTAATGCTCCAGATTCCTCTGGAATTGCCTACCAGATCCACCCCTTTTGCCAGTGGCGTAAAATAGTAAGGTGCATTTGCTCTTCCTATATAAGAATAGGTCACAAAAAAGCTGGATTTATATTCGTCAATCACCAATCTGAGAATAGGTTCATATCCCAGAAATACGCAGGTTGCAAGTCCTGCAATCACTCCATGTCCGCATAACATGACTGCAGCCAGGGTCACATGGTAGATTGCAAGAAAATAAACCAGTTCTGCGATCAAGCCAATGCACAGATTCAGAAGCATGATTCCGGAGAAGCCTCCAATCACACGAATTACCAGTACACTCAAAAGTTTTGCAATGATATGGGGAACAAAATAAATCAGAATACCATTCACATAAATCGTCCGAAATCGTTTTACAGCAGAAATCGGCTGTGAGCCATACATATCGACTTTCTTCCGGTTATACAGCCATAAAAATCCCTGCAGGGCACTGATGATCGCACCGGCTGTAAGGCAGCATACCGAAGCAGCGTCGAATCCGATAAAACTGAAAGCATCCTTTTCCAGTGCCTGAAGCGTCATACTCAGGGACACCTGTGTGTTCATGATCATCGCAATCCTTACCGGATAAACAAAAAGCAGAAGCAGGCAGAATAATGCAAAGGGCCATACTCTTCTTTTGAAATTTTCTTTACTACTAGTCCAGAATGAGTTTTTTAATATCATATCCTGCAACCTCCGTTTCACTAATAAATATTTCTTCCAGAGAAAGTGGTAAAGACTCAAAGAATACGGTACTGACTCTACCGAATTTTGCCTCTACCAGTTCTTTTGTTCCACGTATTGTTAAAGTGCATAAAGAGCCCCGGATGTCTTCTTTCATAATCTCCAGATCGCGCAGAATGATGTCTCTCTGCTCCGGCTCTGTAAATACACACTGTATCTTCTGGATGTTACATTTCATATCTTCCAGATCTTTGGAGAGGAGAACTCCTCCCTTATGTAAAAGGCCCACATGGTCACAGATATCTTCCAGTTCCCGCAGATTGTGGGACGCAATGATCGGAGTAAGTCCCCGTTCATCCATTTTCTTTGCCATAAGTGCTTTTACGCTCTGGCGCATCACCGGGTCCAGACCGTCAAAGGTCTCATCACAAAGTAAATACTTTGTTCCCGAACAGATTCCCAGAAGAAGAGCCAGCTGTTTTTTCATTCCTTTGGAAAATGTTCTGATCTTACGATTTTTGTCCAAACCGAATTTTTCCAAAAAGCTGTAAAACTCTTCCACGTTGAACTCCTCATAAACGGAGGAATAATAATGTTCCATTTCTATGCTGTTTGCCTGATTAAAAAAGTAAGGTTCATCCGGTATAAAGAAAAACTTCTTTTTTGCTTCCACATTATCAAACACCGGAAGGCCATCAATGGTAATCACACCTTCATCCGGTTTGTATACGCCTGTTACCATTCTAAGCACCGTACTTTTTCCTGCTCCATTGGTTCCGATCAGGCCAAAAACATTTCCTTCTTTTATTGTCACACTGACATTATCTACTGCCTTTATATCTTCAAAAGACTTCGATATTCCTTTTATCTCAATCATATCTCCACCCCTTCTAATAATTCCTTTCGACTGATTCCCAGTTCATCTGCTTCTTTCAGGACTTCTTCCACTTTACCTCGTAACTCTTCCTTTTTCACTTCCAATAAAGATTTATCATACCGTACAAAATTACCCCTGCCTTTGATGGTATATATAAAACCCTGTCTTTCTAATTCCGTATAGGCTTTTTGTATCGTATTGGGATTAATGGACAATTCCATTGCTAAAGATCTGACAGACTGCAGCTGACTGTCTGGTTCCAACACTCCTTTGAGTATCAATGTCCGTATTTTTTCGACAATCTGCTCATATATAGGCCTGGTATCTTTGTAATCAATGATAATCATGTCTTCGGCTTCTCCTTTCGACAATATTGTGTACTATGTGTGTTGTGTGTATTATTTGTTCTAGTACACTGATACTGTAACACTGTTTTCGAATAAATGCAAGTAGATTTTTATGACTTTGTAGAATAGATCCAAGCCGATCGTTTCAAAAAGTTTGTTTCCATCACTATAAAAAGCAGCCTGTGAGATACATCTTTTTCTCACAGACTGCCTATATATTGCTTTATTTAAATACTATATTTTTTATACTCTGCCACCCTATCTCTATCACGTCAAACTCTTATTCAGCTTCTGCTTCCGCAGTCTCTGTTTTCTGGCTTGCATAATAGTCATCAAACAGTTTGTTGGCTGCATCAATGGTCTTCCGGCAGATTTCCGGAAGATTTCCACCCCAGGTCTTTTCTGCTTTCTTATATCCTTTTTCCATGGCAGACTGAAGCTCTTTCATTTTATCCACATCTCCACCGGACAGAGAAAGAGCAAACTGGTACAGTCTTTCGGATGTCTGTTTTACGCCATAATAACCATCTTCTGAAATGTCCTGTTGAGCCTGGGCTTTGGTTGCAGCATCTACTGTGAAATTACCTTTTGACAGGATCTGCCAGATATTATTGGTAGTTCCATAGGAAACAGTCTGCTTGGAGAGCATCTGTTCTACCAGAGAAACCAACTGGCTCTGTCTGCTTTCCTGATCGGATTTCAGCTGTGCAACAAGTGCTTTTCTTTCACTGGCTGACATCTTGTTTGTTTTTTCTGCGATTTCTTCTGCTCTGGATGTCTGTTTTACTTCCACTTTTCCATCTGTGCTTTCTTCTGCAGCTTTGGATGCAGACATCCCTTCTTTGGAAAACTCTACCGAAACGCCCTGATCTGCTGGTGCTTTGGTGTCGGACACTTTCTCCTGTTTTGCGGCAGCACCGCTTTTCCCATATGTTGCCTGTGTACTTGCATAAGCGTTCGTATATGCATCTACTTTCATCTCTTTATCCTCCTTGAAAAGAAACTGATTTGTATCAGACACACGTCCATGTGTGGTTATATACTATTTCGGCATCTTTTCTTTATTTGATAAGTCTTTTTTTCATTTTTCTGCTACTTATTCATCACATGTTTACAGTATTTTGTGCAGCCGCACTTAGGGCAGGTCAGTTTCCGCTTTGTGGGGGTATGTGGACCCATAATATAAGCTTTCATATCCGGCACAAACCGTTCCTTACATTCCGGACATTCAAAAGCACCTGCATCACGATCCAGGACACATGCGATTCCAATCCCCAGCATAAGGATCAAAAAACCTATTGTCCAAAGAATCCCTCTCGCCCATACTTCCATCTGCATATAGGATGCTACTGTAAAAATCGTGATGGATGCAAGAAGGGCAAGCCCTACTACAAAAAAGGATATCACAATTTTCTTTTTACTTTCCTGCGCTTCTCTTACCAAATTCACCATATTTTCCTCCGCTTTCTTTTTATAATCCACTTCCTGTAACCGCTCACCGGATAAAAGTTCATTTACTGTTATCTCCAGTTCGTTGCACAGTGGTAATAATAATGACACCTCCGGGAAACCATTTCCCCGTTCCCATTTTGAAACTGTTTTATCACTGATGCCCAAAAGATCTGCCAGATCCCGCTGGGTATATTTCTTACGTTTTCTTTCTTCAGCGATAAATTTCCCGATCCTGATCTGGTCCATACCGTTTCTCCTTTCTGATGTTATCGTAAAAAAAGCGGTGAAATTTTTACACCCACGAATCGTAGAATATAGTGAATTTATGCGGAATCTACGCTCCGTAGAGTATGGTAACTGCAATCTTTTTCTTCTGCGACCTCTTTCTTCTTCGGCCTATTCTTTCCTCTTTGTTTTAGTCAAGTTTTATCGTATATTTCCTGTCAAAGTCCCCATCAAAATAGTAATCCAGGGACAGCACATTATCATCCTTTTCGTTGCTTCCGGTATATTCATCACTTCCATTGTATTCATAGACGATAGACCATCTGGTGGTCCACTGCCCTTCCGGTTTTCTGACGGAAAGCAGTGCCTTTTGCACCTGATCCTTATCCATGATGCCTCCGGTTTCCTGCAGAATCTGTTGCAAGATCAGATACCTTTCCCGGGCACTTTCTCCACCGGCTGCAATGTCATCATTTGCCATATTGAAATTCGTCACACATGGTGTTTCCACCACAACGATTTCTCCGTCTACGAATTCCACGCTTACAGATCTTCCTGCCGCATCTGCCATGGACAAATGATGGGATATCCCGCCGGAGGCAAAAATATCATACTGTTTTAAAAGCTCAACCGCTTCCTCCACATTTGCTGCACGATTTAACAGCATACGAATGGCCATGGTTACAGTAATATCCGGTTTCTCAGTATCTACTGTGACCATGCCGCCTTCATTTACTTCCAGATCGGCTACGCAAAGTCCCTTTTCGTTGATTCCATCCATAGGGACATAATAAGAAGCCACCGCCAGAAATTTGTTTCCCATGGAATCCAGATCTGGATTTTCATCACTTGTGATATTCCCAAATTCGCAGGTGGCTATAGACCGGTATCCTTTCTCCGGAATACTTTTCACCAGAATCGGCGTACTCTTATCCCAGTCAAAATTTCTTCCCCAGAGAAGATGCCCATCAGAAGTCATGGCTGTAATGGTACTGCATCCGATTTCTGTCCGGTACTCTCCCTCCGGCTTGTAGAATCCATGAGAAATATAACCTGCCAGAACATCTGCCAGCTCATCGTCCGATTTTATTCCTTTTTGCAGAATTTCATCCATATGATAATCGGTATGGAATGTCATTTCATAAAAAGGATTATCATTCTCTTTCTGAATGGAACCGATGATCTGCATCTCTTCCCGGAATAAATGGTACGTTCCGAAAAGAAAAACCACAAAAAGAATTCCTATCCCGGCCAAAATCCATTTTAATATTTTTCTTTTTCCTATTTTTCTTTTCCCTGTTTTCTCTTTTCTCATTTTGTCCACTCTTGTTTTCTCTTTTTCATTTTGAACCATTTATCGTGAACTACATCGGTAATTGAATTACCGAGGATTCCCACTAACTTTCCTAGAAAAGCAGACTCACATTCCCATACATCACAAGGCGTAGAATCCCTATTATCACCAGATGCAGTGGATAGTAGATATAGAAAAACCATTTCATCCATCCTGCTTTTCCCTTTTCTCCGTTATATAATTTCAGAACCGGATATACCAGAAGTACGCCTACCAAAACCAGTGCATATACCTTGCTTACAAAGAAGAATGCAACCACACCGTACATGGTCACCCACTGTATGATCTCCAGCATCTGCCCCTTTAAGTTGCCACGCTTTTTATACATTTCCAGGATTGCCATAACAGCGATACAGCTCCAGTCTGCACAGAATGCACTCCAGATCAGCACAAAGATCAAGATCTTTTTCACCCAGTCTTTCATAGGAAGCTGGTTATCCTGCATCCACATGACCAGAACTGCAATGAAAAGTGGATACATGACGCTGGTTTGATTGAAAATTCCTGTCCGAAAAGGAATCGGTGACATTCCGAAAGCAAAGCAGTATGCAAAGTGGGATATCACAGCAAATATAAACAGGCGAAGCATGTATTTCTTTACATTTCGTGTATAATAATATCCTTCACAGACAAAAAACCACATGATTGGTGCGGTCAGCCTTCCAAAAAGATGCATGACCACCGGTACCGGTTCAGCCGGAAAAGACGGATAAAACAGGTCTGTTACATGATCCACCGTCATGGCAAGTATGGCTATCAATTTCAAATGATTGGCATTCAGTTGTAATTTTGTTTTCATTTTTGCATGATACACATTTTTATGTTATGTAAAATTTTTCCTTTCCATGGCGCTGTAATTATCATATATTCCAAATCCAAAAATGTTCTCTCCAATGAGTCATTTTGGTAACTATTTTCTGTATTTCTTCACATATTTCTGATGTAAAAGAATCATGACCGGCAGCGGTATCAAAATGCCTCCTATAAAGCAAAAGGCACAAAGAATGCTATCTATCAGAAGAAATCCAAGTAAACATCCAAGGAAAATGGATAAGCCATATCCCATCCAAAGCATTCCATGCTTATGATTCCACTCTGTTACATTCGTCAGTTCATCCGGGCGTGGTGGCTTTTCGCCGGAATAAAATCCTACCGGATCTTTTTTTCTATATTGCACGATTCCAATAGACAGCATAACACAGCCAACCAGAATCACTATCACACATCCAAATAAATCTTCCATATGTATCGATCCTTCTCTTTTTAATTTGTATAATCCTATCACCTATCTGTATGATTCAATTATCCATTTCATCATTCCTACGATTCTATCAGGCGCTCCATCTCAAAACATTCCAGCTCACCCAGTTTTGTTTTATAGGTAATCACTTCCCCGGTTACATGAAAACCAACCGCCTGATAACAGTATTTTGCGCTGTCATTTTTCGCAAAAACTCCCAGGGTGATTTTAGAGGCATTCAGAACATCTTTTGCATAGTCAACTGCAAGCCTTATCATCTCTTTTCCTTTTCCCTGACCTGCCAAAGCCGGATTTATAATCACAAAGCAAAACCGGACAATGCTCCTGTCTTCTTCCTCGGGAAAACGGATAAAAAAATGACCGCAAAGATGCCCCTCATCATCTACCATGCTAAGCGGAGCTATTTTTGTCGTTTTTCCATAAGACACATAATAATCATCCAAATCGTTTTCAGAAAGAGGAAATTTTCCAATACAGTCCGCAGACCAGTCATATAACATTTTTTCATCTTTTATCCAGCTGGCAATGATTGCTGAATCTTTTTTTACGTAATCTCTGAGTCGCATATCTCATCCTACTCTCTTTTCGTATTATCATTTCATACAATATCCCTTCGGTATTCCATCGGGATGAAACGTATTCCATTTATCACCTGCTCCTTATCGGTATCTGCAAATCCCAGCCTGTGATAGACAGGTACTGCATAGGGAGATGAGTTAACCGTCATAATATCTGAAGGACATTTTTCCAAAGCTGCCTGAAACAGCTGCTTTCCGATTCCCTGTCTGTGATACTTTCCCTGCACAAAAAACAGGGCCACATGTGTTCCTTTACTCCGCGTTGCCATGATGCCGGCCAGTCGGTCTTCCAAAAAAGCGCCCACAACCCACAGCTGATTCAAATAATCCGGGGCATGGATACTTTTGTAAAACTCCAGTGTGCCTTCCTCACTATAGTCCGGAGCTTCATATTCTTTAAAAACTTCCCAAGCCAATGCTAATGCTTCCGGAAATTCTTCCTGTTTCAACTGTCTGATTAATATATTATCCATATAGACTCCATATAAAAAGAAAAACCGCAACACAGTATCCAGTTCTATGTTGCGGAAGTGAAATACAAACTCTCTCTTTCAGGTTCTCTGTTCATATCCTTGTAAAAGAAAACCCCAGGCATTACTTCCTTTCTCCAATCATAGTAATACCAAAACAAGTAAGTCCAACACCCAGCATGGTAATACCGGTATTGGCATCTAAACTGCCCATTGCACTGAGCACAACTACTGCCACACCCATGGCGAATCCAACTGATTTTGCAACCGTATTAACAATCTCCGAAATTTTACTCTGTCCTGCTTCTTCTTTTCCTTCTTCTTTTACCTGCATAAGTTCATCCACAGATATGGAAAAGATTTCTGCCCGTTTTGGGATGGAAGATACATCCGGACAGGATAAATCTCTTTCCCATTTTGATACTGCCTTATCGGTCACGCCCATCTTTTCAGCAAGTTCAAGCTGTGTCATTCCGTTTTCTTTTCTCAGTGTTGCAATCATAGTTCCTAATGTCTGTTTTTTCATGGCTTCATGCCCTCCTTTATTCGATGATTGCATGGTATAACACATCTCCTCTCTACTCAACCGACCCGCAGTTTACCTCTCTCTACCCATAGTTTACTCGCAAAAAAACTATATTTCCACATAAAAATATGGTTTATATATCATATTATTGCTTTTAATCGAAAAGTGTCTCCCAGCATTCTGCATGCATCGCCTGAAAACACATTGCTATCTGCTCCCGATTGTTCTTTTCCTCTGCCAATACAGGCAGCTCTTCCAATCCAAAATAATCAAATTCTGTTGTCTCGATATTTTCTGCAAATTCTCCACCTGTCACTTCGCATTGCAGAAAGATTTTGCAAACTTTATAAGCGTATATTGGAAGGTTATGTTTTTCTCTATCCTGGACTGCAATGATTCTTTTCACCCTCACATCCAGTCCGGCTTCTTCCTTGACTTCTTTTCTGGTATTTTCTTCCACCGACATATTTACGTCCACCCAGCCTCCGGGCAAAGACCAAGTGCCATTCTTTTCATGTACAAGCAAAATCTTCCCATCTTTAAAAATAGCAGCCCGTGTATCAATTTTCGGAGTCTGATATCCCACATCGGAGCAAAACAGGTCTTTTACTTTTTCCAGTGGAATCTCTGATTTATAACTGATCATTTCTGCTGCTATTTCACGTATCCGTTCATAGCGTTCTTTATCAAATACATCTTTTCCATAAAACAAGCCTGCCTGTGCAAGGGACTGCAGTTCTACCGCCCAGTCAAGCCACTTTTCACTTTTGTCCATATTTTCCCCTTATTTCTCTTTCCGCTTATTCTGCCTTTTCCCTTATTATCTTTTACTTTATTCCCTTTTGTTTATGTACTTATTTCTCTTTACGCTTTTTTCTTTTTCGGTTTTGGAAGCGGCAGTTCATCGTACATCGCCTCAAACAATTCCTTCAAAAAATCACTGTTATCCACATCCTCCACCAGGACCATATCCTTTGCGCCCTCGTATGGCGGTTCCAAAATAAATTGTAAATACTCTTTGCTTGAAGCCATGTTTTTCTCCATTCTCATTTCTATATGTATAACTACACGATTTCCCGACCTGCCCAGATGTAATATCCTTCCTGAATTGCTGCAAACGTTGCCACAAAACAGACAACAGCAGCGCTGTATTTCAGTTCAATAAATAATACAGTCAATGGAAGCAAAAAAAGAAGGAACCCTGTTATTTTATTCAGGATGGTGTGTTCGACCATGAATCTTTTTTCGCGTACAAATCCGGAAATAACATTCGCGATTTTAACCAGTGCAATTCCCAGTATCCATAACCATAGCCAACATGGCATATCCAAAACCGGCAATATTTTTAACAAAGCTGCTGCCACAAATATGAAATCGGCAATCGAATCTAATTTTGCTCCAAATTCACTGGCTGTATTTGTTTTCCTGGCGATGGTTCCGTCCACCATATCTGTCAAACCGCAGATCAGATATAAGATAAAAAATCCCGACGAAAAGGCAGGAAAAAATAACATCCTTATACAGCATAAGATGCGACAACCTGTTACAATGTTTGCCATGTTTTCTTCTCCTCAGTTCTTTCATTCACCTGCAAAATTGACAATCCCCATATATAGCAATGGGCTTTACACCACTTTTCTAATGCCACAAACAGTTGATTCACTTCATCATTTTTCAGATACATACTGATTCCTTCCAAAATAACAATTGCTGTATCGTTATCAGGAAGACCTGCCACCTGCTGTCCAGGCCGCATCCAATGTGCAACACAAGCGCGCTTTTATTTTGCCTGAGCATGTATTCTGTCCAATCATCAAATACTCTCGCCCGCATCGCCATATTGTAATTCAGCCACTTGGATTTTGATTTACCCCGAATAGGAAATGCCTCTGCTTCCCATATTTTTTCTGCCATAGGGTCCTTCAAAATAATGCCTTGTTTACTGACCTTTGATTTTCCATATAGATTTCTTCATCAGTATCTTTAAATACATTAAAGACCACTTGGATGGAGCTTGCTGTTTCTTCTTTGTAGTTTTTGACTGTACGAACTGCAATTTCTGCTGCTCTTTTATTGGGAAACATAAATACTCCGGTTGAAATACAGCAGAATGCTATGGACTGTACTGCTGCTGCATCTGCAGCAGCAAGGCAGCTTCGGTAACAGGATTCTAATAAATCCTCATGTTTTTTCGTCAAGCTCCCCTGCACGATAGGACCTACTGTGTGAATCACATATTTGCAGGGTAAATTATAAGCCGGAGTGATTTTGGCCTGTCCTGTAGGTTCCTCGTGTCCTTGTGCCTGCATAAGCTCTGCACATTTCCATCTCAGCTGGATTCCGGCATATGTATGAATACAGTTATCGATACAGTTATGGCAGGGTTGATAGCAGCCGGTCATACCAGAATTGGCTGCATTCACGATTGCTCCCACTTTAAGTCTTGTAATATCACCTTTCCAGACATAAATACCGTCCTGTACCTCCGTCATATCCTCAAGGGAAATCGTTCCTTTTTCTTCATTCACCTGCAAAAGATACTCATCCTGTACCCGTAAAAACTCATCATCCATTTTCCCCGGCATCCGAATATTCATAAGGGACCGAAGAAGCATCTTCTGCTCATGCGTGTCTGTCGGAACCTGCATTTTTGCAAGCTCAGGTTTTTCTTTCAATAATGATTCGATTAAATATCTGCGTCTTTCCCTCTGATTCATTTTTACCACCATGCTTATGTAACCATTCTATTTTTCTTACTTTATTCAGAAATTTCGTGTCCGGCACCCTTTAACACATCCAAAGCCTTCCGGTAACTCTCTTTTTTGGTAAAAATATAATCTGTGTTATAGGTCGATATTGCAAAAATTCCAATTCCATTTTTTGCCAGAAGTCCGGAAATCTTGGACAAAATTCCAATTAACGAAAAATCCAGCACACCCTGTATACGAAATGCTTTCCATCCGTCATCCCTTTCTATTACATTAGATGGAACATCTCCTGTAATGCATACCAACGATTTTTCTTCATCGGTACTTCCAGTAAAGCAGTATTCTGCATCAAAATTTACAAGTGAATAGTCCACCACTTTGCAGACTGAAAAATCATGATCGATCTTCTTTATTTCCATATCGTTTCTTCCCCCATTTCTAATGCTCTCTGCGAATTTTACCTTACTTAACTCTATACCATTCTCCGGATATGGCATCTTTTTTCAACGTCAACTCATATCCCCCATCTCCGCAATACACATAGATTTCCGTATCTTCCGGTTCCAGTTTCAAAATGTACTCTTCCTTTGCGCCAAAATGGCTATTGAAACCGCCCCAGGCAGAGTAAAATTTCAAATAGTGCGGTTTTACTCCACCGCCTTCATCCTTATAGCCTCTTACATATCCCATCGAAGAGGCCACCCCGACTTTGAAGGCAATTTCACTTCCATCTTCAGATACAACAAAATCATCTGTGATAAATGTACTTGTTTGGATTGAAAATCCCGATGCAATTATCAGAAAAATAGTAATGCATATAGCAATCAGTATAATAATGCCTGCTTTTCTCTTCATAAATTTTCTCCATAACTTCTTCCACCGGAAGGCAATACCGTTATTCTGTTTTCAATTACCCATGTTCATTTCCAGTCTACCAGCAAAAATTGCTTGAAACCAGAAAAAATGATTGTAGTCGTTCCATCATCTATCGAATAAACCTTGAAATACACATCCTCATCATCCGTTAACCCTCCATGACGGAGTATACTTTCAGCATACAAAATGTATTTTCCATCTGGAGACGGAACAACCTGCCAAACCCACTCTGCTTTGGCCTTCTCAACAATTAACTGATATTCATATGAATCCTTATCAAAATTTCGGTTATCCGCAAACCCAGCATAATCATCCGTTTTTACCAATCCCCAGGCACACAAACGAAAACATTGGTCGTTCCAGGAGTCCTTGAAAACAATGTTTTCATACCCTTCTATTTTTCTATAATTTTGCGTGAAATCCAAATGGAACTGTGACAAATGTATCATTGTCCCCAAAAGCATAATTATGATAATTACAATACTTAAGACTATCTTTTTCATATGTTCATCACCAAGTGAGCTCTTTTTTCACATCCCAGTTCTCTGTCTCGGAAAGCATAACCGGTTCCCAGCCATAATCCTGATATGCAGTAATATCCAGCCCATTGTCCTTCACATAATTTGATATGTACCAGAGTCTTCTTGTTTTCAGTGGTTCTTTTCTGGCGTCTGTTGCAGAAAAGTACTGCTCTTTCAGCGCTTTATTTCCGTCACATATTCTTTCAATATCTTCTGCATAATCTGATCCGTCTCCAACACGGTCAAATTCATCTACGATATAATGGTCTCCGTCTTTTTTCAGATAAATTACCCCGGGAGTCTCCCCTCCACTTTCACAAAATAGAGTAGTTCCTTGCCTGCTATATGTAAACATCCAGAAATTTCCATACACCTTTATGCGGTCATATGTATCCACTTCCGATTGAAAAATGCAAAACGCAGGAATGGAAACCTCTCCATAGGATCTATCACCGACATTTTCTTTTAGAAAGTAGTCAATGATTGCTGCTTCCTGCATATCATCTCCGTGATATTCATAGGTTGGCAGTTCTTCCCCTGTCCTTTGTTCTTCTTCCTCTGCATTTTTCTTTTCTCCCTCTATAGAAGATACTACTTTTATGCTTGTCACACCACCAAGCTCAGAGGGATAAGATTCCATAATCTCCCCATTATAGGTGATCTCAACCATATCGCCAACCTTCGGTTCCGATGAAGCAGGCATACTTTTCATGGAAACACTAATACAATCCGTCGAACTTAATTCCCAAGAACCTTCTACTGGTTTTACCAGCATAGTATCACCATTAATCTCTGTTATGGTTGCTGATAATACCGTAATTGTTGCCTCCTCCTCTTCCAAATTGACATCTGTTTTCGTGATCTCATTTTTGCCCTCCCCGCATCCAACCAGCAAAAGAATTGTTATAACCATCAATATCCATGTAATGTTTTTCTTCATCAATCCTACCTTCTCTCCGGGAACTCAAATACATCCCCTGCATTCACAATATTACCGTCTGACTCTGTGATTTCAAAAGTAGCCCATGCCCCACCATCCAAAACACGAATCATTCCTTTCACTCCAAAGGCTTCATCCTGAAATTCATATACATTATCGTTTTGCATGAC
>JBJENT010000084.1:0-3473 GCA_051880335.1 Lachnospiraceae bacterium | reverse complement strand
TTTTTTTGCACTGAAAAGGAGCTGCGCACTAATTACTTAGTGCGACAGCCCCTTTATAACCAACAAAACAATATAAAGTACCGATATCATACTGAGTATTTCTGATGTTCTCCAATACCACGGTACATAATAATTTACAGTTATCATACCACTATAATGACTGGGCAATTTTACTGTTACCATGGAATTTTCGCCCGAATAGGCGTCCATTCGGCTTCCATCGTTATACTCTGCTTCATAGCCCCGATAGTAGAGAAGCGGAAGACCAATTATTTTTTCCTCATCAGAACTGTTTCCCACTTCCATCGTGACTTTTGTCCCTTCTTTCTGATAAGAACTAATCGTTACACCCTCCTCCGGATATACATTATGCCAGCGATACTCCAGCAAATCTACACCATCCGGCAGATATTCTCCCCCATATACAAAGTACGTGGAGTAGGTTCCGTATCCGGTAAATAAACCGGTCCCCGCCGCATCATATATCTTATACCGAATCGGATGAATGACAAAAGTATTTGAGATCATAATTCCAAGTACGATTCCTGCTATGCCGATAAAGGAAAGCTCTATAACCCCTTTTTCGATCCGGTCTTTCACTACATGCTTCTCTGTATTGGTATCCTCATTCTGTAATGCTGACGGAAAAACAGCCGAAAAAATGAATACGCTCATCATCTGTGCAACCGCTGCAAGCCGGAAAGGATATTGCATGGTTCTGGCATATGTGGCAACTATTTTGTTCGAAGAAGCCAGTGCATCCCAGGGGAATATATTGGTAGAACAAATTGCAAGAAGAACGAAAACTACCATCAGCTTCACAATTTGTTTCTCTTTATCTGTCATTTGCTTACTCCGGAGGACATTTATAATGATTCTTCCCATAGCAATCAGGACCATCAAAAAATAGATTACACCAAAGACCTGAATACTCTTGCAGTCCGGTATCAAAGCAAACATTTTTTCTACCGGGATTCCTGCACTCTGAATCTGAATCATACTGTTTTCAACTGAATTATTGATTGCCACCGAGGTATTCAGCATATAATCAGCAAAAGGAACCAGCCATCCGGCACTCAGAAAAATAGTGGCTGCCACTGTTTTGCATAAATTCATAAAAATATGTTTCCGAAAAAGAATCCTGATATTACAGATACACCACAAAAAAAGTGCCAGCGTTACCATCAGAGATGTAATACAATGGGTGGCCAGTATTCCTGCCATACCTATAGCAGGCATGATCCACAGATGTTCCTTTGGCTTCTCCCCAGCATCTGTTTGACTTTTCTTTCTGTTTCCCATGGTAAAAATGCAGTAAAAACCACAGATTACCAATGGGGTAAACATCATAGAAGAGAATTCTCCTACGGAAGCCCTTGTATACATATCGCAAAACCGATAGGTACTCAATAAATAGATAACCGTTCCCACAGTGGATGCCCACTTGTTAGTGCAAACCTTATTTAACGCGTAACACGTTGTTGCTGCTGTTCCTAACGTGATAACAAACAAATAAACTTTATAAGATGCCTGCAGTGAAAAACCCAGTATCCGGAAAAAGACCGCTATATACAGAAGAAAATCCCCATAAAATACAGACAACGCATATCCTGCACCTTCAAACCAGTTCGGTTGAATTCTGGCAGGGAACTGTCCGGTCTGGATCGCATCCTTTATTCCTTCGATACGCACTAAATGGAACAGCAGGTCATCCCCTTCTAATAACGAATCAACTAGCAGAGGTCCGGAAACAATAGCAACAGCCAGAAGAATCACCCCGGTTCGAATCACAAAATCCCATTTTTTACCTTTTGTTTCCTGTAGTCTTTTCAGCCACAAAAGTACACAGCCCATTCCTATCATGATGGCCAGCATAATCCCCAAAAGCATTTTCCTGCTCTCGTTAGTCTTTACGATCAGAATACCGGTAATTCTGGTATTTCCAGAATTATCATGGAATGCAGCTTTTATATCCGATATATCATCATATGCCCACAACTGAAGAAAGTCTGCCTGTTTCCAGGGATACAGCTGCAAGGTATCAGCCTGAAAGTGTTTATCCGCAGATTCCGAAATGAAAGTGACTGCACTAACCGGATCATCACTTTCATAATTGATGTAGGCTCTATAAGTCCCTTTAGCAAGCGTAATCTCTCTTGCTGCATCCGTATTATCAAACCGGAAGCATTCTGTATCGTTCCCTGTTCCTGCCCACACTGCTACTGCAAACAATGTCACCACTTCCACAAGCAGCACAACGCAGACTATTTTATATTTTGATACTATCCTATTCATTCTTCGCTCCTGAAATCTAGTGTTTTCTATCAAACTATGTTACACTCGTAGACAAACAAAGTCACGCATAAAATTAAATTACTATAAAAGGATGCTCCCATGAATATGATAAAAAGGCACAAAAACCTGATTTTCTCCATCACCATTTCCTTTCTTTGGATCTGCCTGATCAGTATGATCACAGGCATTTATTTTGAAACCAATGATGACCGTTTGTTTTCCGAGATTTTTTCCGGTGCCATGACCGGTGCTCCGGAGTTTCGGTCTTATTATATCCATCCTTTTTTAGGTCTCCTTATCACGCTTTTTTACCGTATCACCACAGTGCTTCCCTGGTACGGTTTGCTTTTGATTCTATTTCAATGGATTTGTCATGCTTCCTTTACTTACAGCGTACTTTCCTGGTATGAAAAGACTCGTAAAAAACTGGCAGTTTTCTCACTTCTCACAGCTTATTATGGGATCTGTTTTACGTTCCTTGCACATATCCAGTTTACTTCCACTGCAGCACTGCTGGCTATTACAGGATATATATGTTTCTTTCTATCTCTTGATGTGTCTTCTTTGGACATTTCCTTTTCTGCTGAAAATGCTTCTACCGAAGATGACTCCTTTACCAGCTTTTTCTCTGCAAAAAATCAAAAGCTGAATCTTCTTCTTTTTTTTATTTTGCAGTTGCTCAGCTACCTGCTTCGAAGCGATTCCATGCTGATGATTCAGCCTTACGGAATGGCTATGCTTGCAGCGCTCCTGCTATGCCAATTCCTTCGGTCGCATTCCAAAGAAGCTCGTCGGATTCTGTTCCGGTTTTTCTGCAAAATACTTGTAGGTATCCTTCTTTTGATTTTGTTGGGGAAAGCAACTCATATTCTTTTCCACCATGGAGAGGGCTGGACAGAATATGAAAAGATCAATCAGGGAGTCACTGAAATCACAGATTATTCCCGTATTCCTGATTATACAGAAGTGAAGCCTATCCTGGAGAAATATGAGGTATCTGAAAAACAATATCAGGCCTTTTTCCAGTATGCCATGATTGAGCCTAATCTTTCCGGAGATTGTCTGCTGGAAGTGGCCGAGTATGCCAAAACGATGCAGCCAGAAACATCGATACGGCAGGTGCTTTCCGGCATCCAGGAAAGCTACTTTAATCCGGAATATTACAGTACAGGTAAACT
>JBJENT010000083.1:0-3478 GCA_051880335.1 Lachnospiraceae bacterium | reverse complement strand
AGAATAAGCTTTTTCATATCCAAAGCGGACAGCGTAACTCTGGCTTTTGCTTTCAGCTTGTTGGTCATACCACCGGCAGTAAGCTTTCTCACCGGGATACCTCCTGATGCTTATTCCTGGCTTTGCCCTTCGTCTTCCCTGCAACGATACTCCTGTATGCTGCCAGACGTTTGTGGATGGAAGGGCGGTTCGCCTTTTGGATCTCTTTCTGGGAAAATTCACGGAAAGCTGCGGTGATCGCATCCTGGTCACGTCCCTTAAAGAACACCAGATAAACCGGCGGATCTTTGGTCTTATCCTTTTTCAGGGCATAATTGATCCCGTATTTTCTGGCATACCGTTCAAAAGACTTGATGTTCTTGGGTGTGATCTCAATATTCGTCATCCCGGCATTCTGCTTTGCCAGCTCCTTCACCGTGATTTTCCCCTGTTTCGGCTGATTTTTCTGTGCTTTCTTCTCAGCACTTTTCTGTTTCTGATGCCGCAGGTATGCGGCAATCACTTTTTTCAGCACATCTGCCGTCATTTTTGTGGTACGCACACAAAAAGTCACCGTTTTCTGTGTTACTTCTTCCTGCATGAATTTCCCTCCTTTCAGCGTATTACGTGCTGTCCCAACCTAAGACCATTGGTATCACCCCTTTTCATCAAAAAAGAACCGATCAGACTCTGATCAGACTCTGCATCCGACCGAGCTTTTCCGTTCCTTCTTCCCTTCTTTTGTCTGCCCCGCCACAATAGACAGGCACACACATCTCCAATATTCTGCTGTAAATCCGCTTATGGGCTACATCCAGCGATTCATCTTTCATATCATTCAACCCGAGATTTGTTGTGATGATGAGAGGCTTCATTTTACAGTACCTGCTGTCAATCACGTTATAGATCTGCTCCAGGGCAAACTCTGAATTACGTTCTATCCCCAGATCATCAATAATCAGAAGCGGGTAATCCACCAGATTCTGCACAATCTGGTTTTTATCTGCCTGATAGTTTGTCATTTCATTCAGGATACGTGAGAAGTTCGTCATCATCACCCGCTCCCCCTGTTCCAGAAGGGCATTGGCAATACACCCGGCAAAAAAACTCTTCCCAGTCCCCACCGGACCCATCAGGAGAAGCCCTACATTTTCTTTTTTCATCTTCTCCCAGTTTTTTGCATACTGCCTGGCAATGAGCATCTTATCATTTGACCCATTATCATTTTCAAATCGCCATTCCCAGAACCTCCGGTCTCTAAGTCCTACCGATTTTCTCTGGTAAAGCTCCCTCTGGGCTTCCTCCCTGCGGAGCTGCTCTTCTTTTTCTTTTCTTGCCTGAACCTCGCAGTCACACAGGCAGCCCACTACACGGTCCCTTCCCATAAAATTGATCCTCAGCTGTTTCCGTTTCCCGCATACACCACACCGGAGGCATCCGTCTTCCCCAAGAAAATCAGCCACATTCCTGCTATCTGTCATAGACTCTCTCCTTCCTCAAAGTCATATCTTCCAGAACCGGTTTTCAGTTCTTCCCTTCCTGCCCAGAGAAGAATCGTTGCGAAATGATCCTGATAGGTTTTTCCAGTGGATTTCATATAAGCAGAAAGCTGGTCAATCATCCTCTGGAAGTCATACGGATACAGTTTCCGCAGCTCCCGGTTTTCTTCCACGGAAAGCCGGACATTTCCAAACCGTCCGTACAGACAGGTGCTTTCCTTTTCCGAAGAGCGGCTCTTACTCCTGTCAGTATGATTCTTATCAGTCTTATTTATATCAGTATTATTTGTGGCAAAATTCTTGCACTCCGGACTTCCATTTTTTTGCGTTCCGGACAGCAAGTTTTTTGCATTCCGGACTGCCAGATTCTTGCGTTCCGGACAGCAAATTTCTTGCGTTCCAGAAGGATAATAAACTGCCGGTTTTGCCCGGATGCGTTTTACGAAGTTCTTCACATATATCACCGATGGACGGTTGCAGCCCTGTCGGTACCGTTCGATCAGACCGATGCCATGTACACTGTCAAGCTCCCTGAGAAGCTTTGTGACCGTTGTGTGTGACATGTGCAGCACTTCCTGAAGTTCAGCTACCGTGTAGATGATATACACATAACCGTCAGCATCCACCCAGCCATTTTTCTTTGAAAGGTTGATCCTGTCCAGCAGGATGCCATACAGAAGCTTTGCATCCGTGGACAGCCCTTCAAATTCCTTTTCTGTAAACAGTGCCTTGGGAATACGGAAAAATGAAAACTGCTCGGATTCTTCTACCCGGAAGTATTCATAATCCATTTTTTCATCCTCATTATTCCATCTCTTTGTTCTTGAACATATTCAGGTACATGTTGAACACACTCACCAGTTCCTTCAGATAGATTCGTCTGGCACCTTTGTTGCAGGCGTGCATATCTTCGATCCATTCCGGGGAATTTCCGCAGATCACAGCCGTTGTCTCCACGACAGCCATAAATCTCTTCATGGATTCCATCTTGTAAACATGGTTGAAATACTGGCGGATTGCCTCAATTCTATCCGGATCATTTTCCAGTAATTCAATGACACCGAAAGCCAGGTCCATACCAAATTCACTGGCATCATCTTCGATTGCCTCATCATCCAGGTTACCGTTCTCATCACAGTAGCATCTGAATTCCATCGGACTTAAATCTTCCGGATTAAACTCGTCCTCTCCCAGATCAATTGGCGGTACACCATCCTCCAGAGGCCCTCCCTCCGGACAGCCTTCCCTTATAATCTCGATGTAGCCTTTTTTCATAAGGTCATCCACAATTTCCCTGGCAGCTGTCACCATCTTGTCCATGATTTCTTCTGCCTCCTCCGGGCCTACCATTGTCATTAAATCATTGATTGTCATCATAGTCTTTTCCTCCTCATTCATCTTTGAAATATCATTTATATAGAAACGGTTCGGTCTGCCATTGTCTTTAACAACCCGAACCATGTTTCCCATACTTTCCAGTTCCGAAACAGCGTAATCCACCCGGTACCTGGTGCTATTCAGATCCCTGATCATTTCACTTTTGGGATAGATCACATACAGTTTCCCTTTCTGGTCAATCCATCTGTTCTGTGCTGCATATCTCAGCCGGTCAAGCATAAGGCTGTATAATACCTTTGCCGTAGTGGATAAAGAGCAATATCTCGCATCCTTAAACAGTGCCTTAGGCACCAGCAGGCACTCTACCGGCATATAATCCTGATTACTCATCATGCTTCCCTCCATTCAGATCGACCATTGCCTCTGTTGAGAAAACAGTCAAATCCAGCATTCCCACAAAAATCTGATAATACAGGGAACAAAGCTCTGCATCCTCCCTTACCAGATACAACCCTTCCAGTTCTTCTGACAGATGCCTCATGGCATACATTGTCTGGCAGAGTTCATGAACTTTTTCATAGTCCTGTTTCTCCACGTTCTTCTCCAGACGTTCAACGAAACGGCTCCAATCTGTAAAGTTGCTGTCCATTACAATCAGGCAC
>JBJENT010000082.1:0-3502 GCA_051880335.1 Lachnospiraceae bacterium | reverse complement strand
AACGAACTGGATGAATTTAAGAAAAAATATGGTCGAGAGCGCAGAACAGTAATCGAAAATGGGGAAGCTGCAGTATTTGAAGAACGTAAAGTGGAAGAGATGGATGTCTACTTCCTGATGGATCGTTTCGGATATTGTCGTACTGTCGATGTTGCTACCTATGAACGAAACAAAGAGACCGCTGATGCAGAGAATAAATATGTATTTTTGTGTAAAAATACCGGTAGAGTCTGCATTTTCACATCGGATGGGCAGATGCATACCGTAAAAGTAATGGATATACCATTTGGTAAATTCAGAGATAAAGGTATTCCCATTGATAATATCAGTAATTACAGCACGGAAAGAGATACTATTGTTTATGTAACAAGCCAGACTTTCCTGAATCTATATCGCGTCATCTTTGTTACAAAAACGTCCATGATAAAAGTGGTAAGCGGTGGTGAATTTGATGTGATGAAGCGTACCGTTGCTGCAACAAAACTGGCAGAAGATGATGAAGTGGTAAGTGTTGTTGCGTTAACCGATCAGCGGAACATCGTTCTTCAGTCCAGAGAGGGGTATTTCCTTAGATTCCCGATTGAAGATATTCCGGAAAAGAAAAAAGCTGCTATTGGCGTACGTGGTATGAAGCTGGGCGCAAAAGATAGTATAGAAGCTGTATATTATACCAAAAACGCTGTAGAACAGAGTATTGAGTATAAAGGAAAAAATGTCGAACTGAATAAGTTAAAACTTGGTACAAGAGATACTAAGGGCGTAAAAATAAGAGTTTAGTTTTCACGTTAGTTTACGTGATATAAAGGATGCAGTATGAGAGTCATAGCCGGTAAGGCCAGAAGCCTTCCTTTAAAAACACCTGTAGGCATGGATACCAGACCAACTACAGACAGAATAAAAGAAACCTTGTTTAATATTTTATCTCCTGATATTCCGGATGCTGTTTTTCTGGATTTATTTTCCGGAAGCGGCGGGATTGGAATCGAAGCATTAAGCAGAGGAGCTAAAAGAGCATATTTTGTAGAACAAAATAATGCAGCAGCTTCCTGTATATCGGATAACCTGAAATTTACCAGATTAATGGATCAGGCTGTTTTGTTGAAGCAGGATGTATACAGTGCTCTATATGGTATTTCGGAGAAAGAAGCAGATATTATTTTTGCAGATCCGCCATATCATGAAGGGCATGAAGAACGTCTGCTTCAAACTTTATCAGAACTGCATTTTGTCACGGAAAATACGTTGATCATTATAGAAGCTGATTTGAAAACGGAACTTTCCTTTGCCGAGGAATTTGGTTTTGATATAATAAGGGAAAAGAAATATAAAACAAATAAACATATTTTTTTGAGAAAGGTCATTGAATAGATATGAAAGCCGCAATATATCCGGGAAGTTTTGATCCTCTGACCTATGGTCATCTGGATATTATTAAAAGATCTTCGGAAATTTTTGATGAATTAATCGTTAGTGTCCTCGACAACAAAAAGAAGACTCCATTGTTTTCTGTGGAAGAACGTGTTAAAATGTTAGAGGAAGCCACGAAGGATATGCCAAACGTCACAGTGGATTCTTTTAGCGGTTTATTAATTGATTATGCAAAAGAGAAAAAAGTCAATGTTGCAATAAGGGGTCTTCGTGCGATAACAGACTTTGAGTATGAATTACAGCTGGCTCAGATGAATCAGACACTATCAGAAGGTGCTTTGGAAACCATGTTTTTGA
Source organism: Lachnospiraceae bacterium (assembly GCA_051880335.1). Lineage (GTDB taxonomy): Bacteria > Bacillota > Clostridia > Lachnospirales > Lachnospiraceae > 1XD8-76. The sequence continues at coordinate 1,777 of JBJENT010000082.1, read as the reverse complement.
CGACCAATCTGCAGTATGCTTATTTGAGTTCTTCTGCTGTAAAGGAAATTGCTATGTTTCATGGTGATATATCAAGATGTGTACCTGAATTCGTAGCTGAAATGTTATATAAGAAATTCGGTCATTAAACTATTTTGGAATAGGAGATAGCATGAGTAGCAGAATTGAACAGTTAATTGATGACATTGAAGAATATATTGACAGTTGTAAATTTCAGCCCTTTTCATCCAATAAGATCATTGTAAACAAAGATGATATTCAGGATCTGATTCATGAATTACGTGCCAAAACACCGGATGAAATCAAGAGAGTACAGCGTATTATCCAGAATAAGGATGAGATTTTAAACGATGCCAGATCCAAGGCAGAACAGCTTATCAATGAAGCAACGATCCAGACAACAGAACTGATCAGTGAGCATGAAATTATGCAGCAGGCATATGCCCAGGCCGGAGAGATTCTTTCCAAAGCTCAGGCACAGGCCCAGGAAATCGTAGAAAGTGCTGTTATGGATGCCAATGGAATGCGTTCCTCCGCAGTGGAATATACGGATCAATTGTTAGGATATGTTCAGAATGTGATTGAAAGTGCTATTTCAACCTATTCTGCTAATTATGAGACGCTGATCAATGATTTGAAACAATATCAGGAAATCATTATTTCAAACAGACAGGAGCTGGTGCAGACTCCTGAAACTTCCGAAGATGATTTGCTTGAATATGATAATAATTCTTCTTCGGATGACGGACTCGCAAACCTTGATTTAATTTAAATAATGTGAAAGCCGGTTTCAAATGGAACCGGCTTTTTTGAAAGTTAATCTACTTGAAAATGAATCTTTTTGAAGAAATTTATTTGGAAATAAGCTTGATGATATAGGAGTGTATCGTGAGTATACAGTTGGTGATAGACCCGGGGCATGGTGGAGAAAATCTTGGAGCCCAATATTATAATTATACAGAAAAAGACCTGACGGTACAGGTTGGACTTTCCATGGCAGAAGAACTTCGAAAATATGAAGGAATCGATGTCTATTTGACCAGACAGGAAGACCTTGATGTAAGTCTGGCAGATCGATGTCAATATGCAGATGATGTGGATGCAGATTTTTTTATATCTCTCCACTTTAATGCATCGGAAGAACACACCTTATATGGAAAGGAAACATGGGTTTCAGCCTTTGGTGAATGTTATGCAAAGGGCTATTCCTTTGGCAAAGTGTGGTTGGACGAAATGTCGGATACCACACTGCATAACAGAGGCGTGAAAACCCGTTTAAACGATGATGGAATTGATTATTATGGTGTAATCAGAAGGTGTACGGAATATCAGATTCCTTCCTGTATTATTGAACACTGTTATATGGATATCGAAGAGGAACACGTTTATTTTAATACTTCAGAGGCCTTAAAACAGCTTGGTATAAAAGATGCTACGGCTGTGGCAAAATATTTTGGCCTGTCATCGGTAGAATTAGGAGTGGATTACAGTGATTATGCGTTAGAAACCGTTCCGGTTCCCACATCGGTCATGGCACCGGATATGACAGAGCCTACATTGGCTGAAATTTCCGAGTTGTCCATTGATGAGGATATTCCGGCTATTCATATAGATATCCGGGGAGAAGATGAAGAATCCGGATTATTATATTATTCTTACAGTACAGACGGTGGTATGACTTATTCAACTCTACAGAGATGGCCAGCTGGGGAAAACGAGACAGATGCCTCGATTCCACTGGAATATGATAAGAACATCTCCCTGATTTGCCGGGTTT
>JBJENT010000081.1:0-3514 GCA_051880335.1 Lachnospiraceae bacterium | reverse complement strand
GTACCAATATTCCATCTTGAACAAAATGCATTAACAGCACCTGATACAATACCTTGACTATCTAATGCTGCTTGATAATCAGATTTCATTTGTTCTAAAGCAGCCTCAAAAGTTTCAACAGTCATATCATATGCTTTTTGTTGTTCAGGCGATAATTTTTGAGTAGTTGAAGCTTCTACATACATATTATTTGATGAATCAGTATTTTTATTATATAGAAGGGGAGTACTCCTGGATTTTCCGGTTGGGAGTGGCGCTGCTGACAGCAGGCCTTCTGTTTTCTGTATTTCTGATAGGCAGACAGATGAAAAAAGGACTGCCGAAAAGTACAGGACTTCTTTTGATAATCGGAACGCTTATGCCGCTGATTGCTGCATATATACCACAAAACGTCAGTCGCTTTTATGATTTGACGATACCGGTAAGCATGCTTGCGGAAATACTTCTTTTCAAAATAGTATTATGCAATTTGCAGAAAATAGAGTAGAATGATTACAGTGTGAAAACCACAGGAGCACTATTAGCAAGAAAGTCATAGGAAAAATCACAGAAAGAATCACAGAAAAAATCACAGGGAAGTGACTCACAGGAAAGTGACTGGCAGGAAAAGAACAGGTGCTCAGAAATGGAGATAAAATGATTGTAGAAAAGTACAAAAACATGTTAGGTGCCAAATCAGTTATTCGTACCCTTTCGGAATTTGCCACAGAGAGAGGAAAAGAGATAGGATACGAGAACGTTTTTGATTATAGTCTGGGAAATCCTTCTGTTCCCACGGCCCAGGAATTTACAGATGTGGTGATAAAGCTGATGCAGGAAAAAAATCCAATGGAACTTCATGGATACAGCCCAAGCCTTGGTATTCCTTCTGTAAAAGCGAAAATAGCCGCATCTTTGGAAAAAAGATTCGGACTTCCCTATAAAGCAGAGCATATTTTCCCGACCAGTGGTGCAGCAGGTGCCATCGCCCATGCAGTCCGCTGTGTTGCTCAGGAGGGGGATGAGGTGCTTACCTTTGCACCCTATTTTCCGGAATACGGACCTTACGTAAATATGACCGGAGCAAAGCTTAAAGTAGTACCTGCCAATACTGCAGATTTCCAGATCAATTTTGAAGCCTTTGAAGAGATGCTTACCGAAAAAGTGGCAGCTGTACTGATCAACACACCGAATAATCCATCCGGTATTGTATATTCAGAAGCTACTATAAAGAAACTGGCAGAGACGCTGGAAGAAAAATCAAAACAGTATGGGCATACGATTTATCTGATATCAGATGAACCTTACAGAGAAATCATTTTTGCCGGTGTAGAAGCACCTTATGTGGCAGCTTATTATGCCAATACGCTGACCTGTTATTCCTTCTCCAAATCACTCTCTCTGCCGGGAGAACGTATCGGATATGTGGCAGTCTGCCCGAACTGTCCGGATGCAGAACTGCTGGTAAATATGTGTGGACAGATATCCAGAGGAATCGGACATAACTGCCCGTCTTCCCTGATGCAACTGGCAGTGGCGGAAGTAATTGATAAGACTTCCGATCTGTCTGTTTATGAAACCAATATGAATCTGATTTATGAAGAACTGATCCGCTTGGGATTTTCCTGCGTAAAACCGGGGGGAACCTTTTACATTTTCCCGAAAGCCCTGGAAGAGGATGCAACGGTCTTTTGCCAGAAAGCGACCAAATACGATCTGATTCTGGTTCCCAGTGACAGCTTTGGATGCCCGGGGTATTTCCGTATGGCATATTGCATTGACACGGAAAAAGTAGAAAGGTCTCTGGCCGCTCTTCGGAGGTTTGTAGAGAATGAGTATCCAAACAGATAACATTTCGATGATGAAAAAAGAAAAGGACAGAGAATGGATTTCCCTGTCCTATCTCATTTTATTTCTGGTGATTTTCTTTTTGCATATTCTGGCAAAAGAAGGGCAGCAGGATGACAGCTGGTTTGCTACTGCATTAGAAGGTACCAATCTGGGCGGATTTCTGTTATATCGTTATAAGCGTTGGTCTTCCCGTGTGCTGATCGAAGGGCTGCTGGTTCTTTTGACAGGCTGCTCCTTCTGGGTCTGGCGGATTCTGGATTCCCTTATTATGTGTCTTGGAATTTATTCCATCGTGGAACTGTGCGGATTAAAGAAAAACAGTAAATCCATAGCTCTGGTTTTCTTTCTGTGTCTGTTACTGCCGCTGGAAACGATGCGTTCTGCAGGCTGGGTGGCAACCACACTGAACTATTTATGGCCCTGCTCTCTGGGACTGTATGGGATGCTTCCGATAAAGCGTTTCTGGGAAGGAAAAGCTTTCAGACCATGGGAATATGTTACATTTACCGCAGCGCTCCTTTTTTCGGCGAATATGGAGCAGACAGCAGCTCTTTTGCTGGGATTCTATTTGCTCTTTAGTGTGGCATATATATATAGAAGAAAAAAACTGCAAATAACAGAAGGAATGTTACTTCCGGGGTATGCTATTGTCATCCTGTGCATTTTGTCTGCATCCATAATCTTTATCCTGACCTGTCCCGGAAATGCCAACCGGGGACTGGAAGAGACGATGACATGGTTTCCACAGTATGCAGACTATGGGCTGGGAGACAAGCTGGCAGTTGGATTTCTCTCCACCATGAGTTATTATGTGGCAGGACTTCATGAGCAGATGATACTACCGGTATTTGCAGCAGTGATAATGTTTGCACTTTGGGATCAGAAGAAAAAAGCAGGTGCGGCAGCAGCGGGCGTTGCGTTCCTGGCATTTACGGCAGCAGGTCCGCTTATCAGAAATACTTCTCTGATTCAAATATGGGGAAAATACCGGATTTATTATGAACTGTTGGAAAATGTGTATATACCCAAACATGATTTATGCCGGTATACGACCGGTTTTGTGGTACTGGAAGGGGTTTTGTTTGGCCTTGTAATCATCCTGCTGTTATGGGAACTTTACAGATTATATGGAAAAAGCGGAAAAATGGCCCTTTGCACCGTAGCACTGGCTGCCGGGCTGGCTTCCAGACTGGTGGTAGGGTTTTCCTCTACCATATATGCATCCGGATATCGCACAACCCTGTTTTTTACCGTAATCCTATTGATGATTTCGGCGGTGATGATCGATGGGATGAAGGACCAAAAAAATAAGGCAGGGTGTCTGATCCTGATAGCAGGTATCCTGGCACTTACCTTTTTACTTAAAATAAATTAGAGAACAATAATGTTAAAACAGAAATAGGAAAAATAAAAGCTAAAAGAGCGGAAGCTGGAAGGATAGAGTAAAAAATAGAGTTAAAAAGGAGTTTGTAATGTTAGATATTTTAAAAGCAATGTTATTTGGTCTGGTGGAAGGTATCACAGAATGGCTTCCCATCAGCAGTACCGGACATATGATTCTTTTGGAAGAGATTGTCAAAATGGATGTTACCAAAGAATTCTGGAATCTGTTTCTTGTGGTGATACAGCTGGGTGCCATTGCAGCTGTAGTACTTCTTTTCTGGGAAAAGATCTGGCCTTTTGG
>JBJENT010000080.1:0-3530 GCA_051880335.1 Lachnospiraceae bacterium | reverse complement strand
ATTAGTGGGGCTGATTATGTTTCTGGTAATAAGAACCCGGAAAACGAAAAAGCCGGAGCATCGTTTTTTGATATTCTTCCTGGCTTCCGGTTTCTTTTTAAACACGTTTGTATTTGTATTTACCAATAGTACGTTGGTTCCAAGGTATTATATTACTACCCTGATTTTTGTAATCCCTGTTGCAGCGATTTACTTTACCGAAGAATCCATTACTTTTGACAAAAGGGTAGTAGCTTTCATGCTGGCAGCCTGTCTGATTGTAGCAACCGGCAAAACGTCGCTGTCCATGATAACTGTGGACAAAAACAGGGAAAAGCGGGAGGCGGCACAATTCCTGGTAGAACAGGGATACGATTTCGGATATGCGACTTACTGGAACGGGAATATCATGCAGGAACTTTCGGATGGAGCCCTGCAGCTGGCAAATATCAGTGACCCGGAAGAATTTGCCTTCTTTAAATGGTCTTCCGAGAGCGCATATTATGAACCGGATTATGCAAATGGAAAAGTATTTCTTCTTTTATCGGAAGAGGAATATCAGGAATACAGAGATGCTAAGGTGCTGACCGCTGGAGCAGAGATTTATCACCAAAACGGATTTGTTATCTTTGGATATGAGTCCAATGAGATGCTACTGAGTGTGGCGCAGGGCTGAAATTGCAGCTGGAAATAGGATAAAGGAGTTCCAATATATGAGTACGAAAAAAAGTATATTGTCTTATATCGGGATTTTGGCCGGAGTCTGCATCTGCATAGCAGCTACGATTTTTTTCTATGGAATGCATCAAAAACAGAACATAAAAAATATAGGAAACAGTGCAGGAAACAGTTCAGAAAACAATTCAGAAATTGGTTCAGAAAACAGTGCAGAAGCAAAGGGCCCTTTGCAGATTCTGGTGCTGGGGGACAGCATCTGGGATCTGGTCCGGGATGATACCGGAGTGGCAGCTCTTTTGGAAAAGGAACTGGGAAATGCAATGGTATATAATCTGGCAATCAAGGGAAGCCAGGCGGCTGATACCGGCGCTGGAGACGCAGCTGGTGCCGAAACTGATTCCGGAATTGGCGCTGAAGATACAAGCCTGATCGCGATGACGGAATATATTACCGGGAAGCGGGAATGTGCCCTTCCGGATGATGTGGAAGCAAAAAATATTCTGCCGGAAGTGCCATATGAAGAGATGGATTATGTGATTCTGGCATACGGGCTGAATGATTATTTTGCCGGTGTGAAGCAGAAAAATCCAAATGATTACTATGATGTGACAACGTATAGCGGTGCACTGTGCAGTGGAGTCATGGCGCTGCAGGAGGTGTGCCCTGATGCAGTTTTTGTTATCGTTTCACCAACCTATTGCCAGGGATATTCTTATGGACAGGTCATACATGAAAGTACATCCCATGATTTTGGGGGTGGAACGCTGATCGATTATACTGCATCAGCAAAAGCTGTTTCTGCAAGTTTTAATGCAATTTTTATCAATAGTTATGACGATATGAATATATCAATTCACAATGGCGAGAAGTATTTGATTGATGCAACCCACCTTACAGAGTATGGAAGAAAGAAGTATGCAGAGAATGTGGCGAACTATATTGCAGAACATGAAAGACAAAGATAGATTAGTCTTTTTATGGAACAAAAGAAAATTTCATATTCTCACCCTGGTTATCATTGCTTTGCTGGGCGTTTTTTATATTTCCGGGAAAGAAGGATATCATATGGATGAACTGCTTTCCTTTGAACTTGCCAATGCTGAGTTTACCCCCTGGATCGTGACGACCCAGCCGGAAGGGCGTTTGGAAAAATTTGTCCAGAATGAAATTTATGGAGATTCTTTCGGAGAGACTTTTGGAAATGTGATCGCAACTGTAAAGGATGTGCTGAAAAATAAGGGGGAAAGCAAGCTTTTATCCTACAAAGCGGATGTTTATGAAGAACCGGTATGGATCAGTGCCAAGCAGTTTCAGGCCTATGAAACGACAGACAGCAGGGATAATTTCAATTATTTATCGGTTTATTTTAATGTGAAAGACGACAATCATCCGCCTCTTCATTTTATGGCGCTTCATACGGTGAGTTCTATTTTTACCAATCAGATTGCTCCCTGGATGGGATGCGTGATCAATCTGATTCTGGTTCTGGGTATTTGTATCTTTTTGATGAAAATCTGTGAAGAGATACTGGAAAAGCCGGAGCTGGCGATTCCCGTCTGCCTGCTGTATGGGTGCAGTATGGCCGGTATTTCTGCGCTGCTGCTGATTCGGATGTATGCCATGCTCACATTCTGGTGCGTGGCTGTGCTTTATATTCATTTGAAAAAAATGAAGACAGACGAGTGGGACAAACATAATAAAGGTCTGATCCTTGTGACACTGCTTGGATTCTGGACACAGTATTATTTCGTGATTTTTATGATTTTTCTGGCAGGAACCACTATTGTCCTGCTTCTCAGAGAAAAGAATAAAAAACATACGTTATCTTATGTGAAGAGTATGAGTATCGCAGCGGTTGTGGGGCTTTTGGTGTATCCTTTCTCCATTGACCATGTGCTTCACAGCGGCCGCGGGGTGGAATCAGTGCAGAATCTGGGAAGCGGATTTTCTGGAATGAGAGAACGTTTTTCTCAGTTTTTGGGCATTATTGCATTTGAGAATCTGGGTGGAATCCTGGGAACATGTTTGATCCTGCTGGCAATTGTGGTATTGGTTGTGTTGTTGGTGCGTGAAAGACGAGAGACTCGATTGGTCAAAAATCATGATGACAGCTGTACCATTTTCGAATTGTCGGATGAGATCAATAAAATAAATCAGGATTTAATAAATAAGAAATCCCGCAAGTTCAAATATATGATTGGCATTCCGTGTGCAGGATATTTTCTGGTGGTGGTTAAAATAGCTCCCTATTATGAAGACCGGTACATGATGCCGATTTTCCCTATCCTGGCACTCATCATTATGATGATAGTGAAAGCAGTGGCAGATGGTATTTTTTCGGATTTTCTGGCCAAAAGAAATGTGCGCAAAGAGCAGCACTTTTCCAATATGATCTGTCTGGCTGTGGTGCTGATTTCGGTACTTCCAAATCTGTTTTTTGAGACACCGGATTATCAGTATAAAGGCTATGCAGAGCAGATTCAGATTTCGGAGACCAATCAGGAACTGCCATGTCTGTGTGTTTACGATGGTGTGGGATATTATCAGAATCTGATTGAATTTATGAATTATCAAAACACGCTGATGGTGACAGAGGAAGAGCTTTATTCCAGAAGCGAGGATGATGTTCTCAGGTCCAATGACAAAATCGTTGTGCTTTTGAAAAACCGAATCGATGAAGCGGCGGTAGGAAGTTATTTGAAGCAACATTATGGACTGGAAAAAACAGGGACCCTTTTGGAACGTGGTGTGCATGGGGACCGTGTGTATTTGTATGAGAAATAAAGACAGGAGAATGAAATGCTGGGTAAACTGATTGGTATGTTTATATGGCTTGTTCTGGTTCCTCTGGGAATGGGATTGGCTGTATATTC
>JBJENT010000079.1:7106-18723 GCA_051880335.1 Lachnospiraceae bacterium | reverse complement strand
TCGAACCCATGCGCCCTTTCGGACAAACGGTTTTCAAGACCGCCTCGTTATGACCACTTCGATACCTCTCCAAGCGTTGCGCGTTGAATCAGCGCAAGAAATATATTAGCAAAGAACATTTTAAGTGTCAACATTTTTTCTGAATTTTTTGACACTATTTTTCTTACTATTTTTCTGACCTCTTATTCTATTCCAAATTTTGCACTCTATTCTTTTGAATATTCTCTGCCATAGGAATATCATCCGGTGTTGTAATCTTTATATTCTCGTAAGAACCTTCTACCATTTTCACTTTCTGATCTGTAAAAGTCTCAACCACCATGGCATCATCTGTGATCTTAATTCCCTGCTCCAGAAGTTCCTGCTCTTTCTCCAAAAGCATACGGTATGCTTCCCGGATCAGCGGATAAGAAAAAACCTGGGGTGTCTGCATCATCCAGACCAGATCCCGCTTTGGTGTCAACGTTGCAAAGCCTTCTTCATCTACTATTTTAATGGTATCCTTTACCGGCATTGCTGCCACACATGCCTGATACTTTTTTACTGCTTCTAATGTTCTTTCCAGAATAGCCTCAGAAAGAAAGGGTCTTGCACCATCATGAATGAAACAATAGTCGCAGGTATCGATTGCATTCAAACCATATGCAACGGAATGATATCTTTCCTTTCCTCCGGGTACGATCTTTTTTACTTTGTCAAATCCATAGCGTTCCACAAATTCCTTTTCCAGAAACGTTTCTTCTCCCGGTGAAGATACCAGGACGATTTCATCGATAAAGCTGTCCTGCAGAACTTTTAAAGGATAATACAGTACCGGTTTTCCCTGAATCAGCATATATTGTTTCTTCACATCGCTCTGCATTCTCTTTCCCTGGCCTGCCGCCAGCAAGATTGCAACTGTTTTCATACGATTTATCTTTCTCCCAGTTTCAAATTTGGAACAGCATTCAGATCGTATCCGTGTCGTACACCTTTTTTATATTCATAGTAGCCTGCCACGCCAATCATCGCTGCATTGTCCGTACAGAAAATCGGTGAAGGATGATAAAATTCCACCCTCTGCTTTTTGCAGGCTTCTTCAAACGCCCTGCGAAGAGAAGAATTGGATGCCACACCGCCTGCTATTGCAAATTTTTGAAATCCATGTTCTTTCACAGCCTGCATGGAATGCTCCACAAGGACATCCACCACTGCTTTTTGGAAGGATGCAGCTACATCTGCCTGATTAAAAGCTTCGTCTTTCATCTGACAGCTGTTCAAATAATTCAGTACTGCTGATTTTAATCCGCTGAAGCTAAAATCATAAGCCGCATCATCCACCTTGGCACGCGGAAAATGGATAGCATCCGGATTGCCTTCTTTGGATACCTTATCAATTTTAGGTCCACCCGGATAGCCAAGCCCGATGGCACGGGCCACTTTATCAAAGGCCTCCCCTGCTGCATCGTCTCTGGTTCGCCCCAGGATCTCATATTCCCCATAATCCTTCACACGTACCAGATGGGAATGTCCGCCGGATACTACCAGGCATCCGAAAGGAGGTTCCAATTCTTTATTTTCAATAAAATTTGCACTGATGTGTCCTTCAATATGATGTACTCCGATCAGTGGTATCCCACTGGCAAAGCTGATTGCTTTTGCAGCGGAAACGCCCACCAGCAAAGCACCAACCAGTCCCGGACCATAGGTGACTGCTATTGCAGTGATCTCTTCCAATTTCATTCCGGCTTCATCAAGGGCCGCCTGAACGACCTGATTTATTTTTTCAATGTGTTTTCTGGAAGCGATTTCCGGAACAACCCCACCATACAATGTGTGAAGATCGATTTGCGAATAGATCACATTAGAAAGTACTTCCCTTCCATTTTTCACAACAGCCGCTGCTGTCTCATCGCAGGAACTCTCTATTGCCAGAATATAGACATCTTTCTTTTCGTTATTTAAATTTAATTGTTCGTCTTTCAATTGCTCTTTTCTCAACACTGCATTATCCAATTGCTTTTCCTACTTTTAATCTTTTAGTCATCTTCGTCTTCCAGTAATTCCCAGCCCAGGATTTTCCAATGTCCCTGGTCATCCTTTCGAAGCACATATATTTCTTTTACTACAGAAAGTGATGTTTTTTCCCGCATGGTATAGGCACAGCGGATGTTGGCACATTCCCGTCCTTCATAGGTATAATAATCTACATCTGTACTGGACGCAGGCGCCGCACTGGAAATAACAATATCCTTTTCTTTATAGGACTCTATCTCTGCTTTCAGACTGGCAAGAAAGCTGTCCCAGTTCTGTTTGGCAATCAATTCCTCATCATACATCTGCCATGCTTTACCTGCCAGCTGCTCGAATTCTTCTTCGCTATATTCTTCATTATAATAGCACTGTATGATCTCATTATAAAATTTAACCACTTCACGTGGTGTGGCAGGATATGAGCTTTCCAGTTTCACCAAAAGTACATTCTGTACCGCTGATACCGTCTCCGGGACCTGGGTACCACGCACTTTGTTTACCATATGGTGATAAAGTAGCATCACTGTCACTGCCATGATGAGCAGCACTAACGCAGTTCTTGCTGTCTTAGTCCCTTTTTTCATAGGGCCAGATTCTCCTTCTACTCTTCTTCAAAACGTAGTTCTACGCTTTTACCATCTTTTCCGGCATAGGCTCTGGAAAAGATTTTCTTCACATCATCCATATAAGGATCCGGCTTGGGTAAAGATGGGCTGTAATGGGTCAGCCACATTTCTCCCACATTTGCCTGTTTTGCCAGTTCCGCAGCTTCCTGAAAGGTCATGTGTTTATGCTCCACTGCTTTTTGCTGTTTGTCCGGCTCCCCATACATACCTTCACATATAAACAAATCAGAATCTTTTGCATTCTCCACAATACTTTTTGTTGGTCTTGTATCGGTACAATAGGTAAGCTTTATTCCTTTACGGGCTTCCCCAAGAACCATATCCGGTGTAAAGGTACCCTGCTCTGTTTCAATGGTTTCGCCTTTCTGAAGTCTGCTCCAGTATTTTCTGTCAATATGAAGTGCCTCTGCTTTTTCCACCTGAAATCTACCCGCACGGTCTAAAGTAAGTGTGTATCCATAACATATCACATTATGATTTACCCGAAATGCCTTAAAGCGTAAGCCGTCCAGTTCAAATTCCTGCTCCGGTTCTGTGATCTCAATAAACTTTATCTCAAAAGGCAGTTCCGGTGCAATGGTCTTTAAAGCTGTGACTACTCTGGTCAACCCTTTCGGTCCTACCAAAGTAAGCGGTTCCTTCCTTTCTGCATTCCCCATTGTCAAAAGCATTCCCGGTAGTCCGCTGATATGATCCGCATGAAAATGAGTAAAACAGATCATATCAATGGGGTTGGCACTCCAGCCCTTTTCTTTCATGGCTATCTGAGTTCCCTCGCCACAGTCAATCAAAATACTATGTCCATTATATCGAACCATCAAAGATGTAAGCCACCTATACGGGAGCGGCATCATACCGCCGGTCCCTAATAAGCACACATCAATCATCTCAATCTCCTTCCAATTCCCATCAGAAATCTTTCTGATCATTCGGTATCTGCATCATCTCTTATCTGCATCATTTCTATTTGTATCATTTCTGCATTATTTCTTATCTAAGCCACATAATCAGGGCATCCTCAACCGGTTTTTCATAAAATCTTTTTCGGATTCCTTCTGTAACAAAACCATATTTTTCATATAGTTTTATGGCTGCTTCGTTGGAGCTTCGCACCTCCAACGTAAATGCATAAATTCCGCTCTTGCGTCCTTCTTCCAATAGCTGTCCCAAAAGCTTTTCTGCAATTCCCTGTCTGCGGAATTCCTTTTTCACAGCCACGTTACTGATATCTGCTTCTCCCAGGATATTTTGCAGACCACACATCCCCACCAGCACTTTGCCATCCGGGGTATCTTCTTCTGCCAGAAGATACAGCGTATCTTTATTCGCCAGGGTGGCTTCATATATCTTTTGTGACCATGGCATGGAAAAGCATTCCTTTTCCAAATCTGCAGCAGCAGCCGCATCTTCTACTGTCATTTCCCGTATGTTCAATCTGGTTCCTCCGGTTCTTCTTTTTGTTCCATTTTCCCGTTTCTGCTATTCCGGTTATTCCTACTGTTCCGACTGTTCCTTCTGTTCCAGTCGTTCCCGCTCTGCCTGGGATAATCTCAGATATTCCGGGGCATGGTCTGCTGCACTTTCCATTTTCCCCAGTTCATACATCCGCGCACCGAGGCTGGCTACCGTTGCTGCTCTCTGCCTGTTCATGTGCGCCGGTGCAAAAGAAAATGGTACTGTCAGTTTTTCTCGGATTGCATCTTGAAAAACCGGAACACCATCTCCCAAAAAGATGACTTCTTTTTCCAGTTTATTGCATCTGTCCAGTATGTCATCAATGTAAACCGCACACTGTTCACATATGACACTCATGTCATATATGCCTTTTTCTTCATTTCTGACAAAGGTGTACAATCCGGTATAGGTCTGACTGCGTCTGGCATCCATAAGCGGACATACTATTTTATCCGTTCCATACAGATTATATGCAAGTCCATCCACTGTAGGAACAGGAATGATTGGTTTCTCCAACGCAAAACCAAGTCCTTTTGCTGTAGCGGAGCCGATTCGTAGTCCGGTAAAGGAACCGGGGCCGGCTGCAACAGCAATGGCATCAATGGTTGTCATATCCAGATCTATTTTTTCTCTCACATCCTCCAGCATAGGCAGTAAGGTCTGTGAATGCGTCTTTTTATAATTCATGGAAAATTCAGCCAGAATCAGTTCATCTTCCCAAAGGGCAACCGATGCCACCATTCCTGAACTGTCAATTGCAAGTATTCTCATAGAGCACTTCCTTCCCCAATCTCTTCTATCGTTATCCTACGATAATCAAAGCCCTTTTCCAGATCCTTTTCAATGGTTACCTGGAAATAATGTTCCGGCAGAATCTCTTCGATCAGATTGGCCCACTCAATCATACAAAGTCCATCTCCGTAGAAATAGTCTTCATACCCGATTTCATCCATTTCTTCCACATCACCGATCCGGTACACGTCAAAATGATAGAAAGGCATTCTTCCTTCTTCATAGATCTGAATGATTGTAAAAGTCGGACTACTGATGGGCTCTTCAATCTGCAACCCCCGGGCAACTCCCTGGGTAAATACAGTTTTGCCAACTCCCAAGTCTCCGATCAAAGTATAGACCTGTCCCGGTTTTGCATTTTCGCCTATCTTTTTTCCTATTAAAAATGTATCTTTTGCATCAAAGCTTTCATATATCATATAGCGCCTCTGATTTTTACTTTTTCAGGTCCCACATGGGTGGAAATCATTTCGATCAGATAACCGGTTTTCTCTCCTAAAACCCTTCTGGGAAAAATAAATGCATTGACTCTGGAGGTGTATAATACAATACTCTTTCTGGTAGAAATCGCTTTTGTGATAACATTCCATTCGATCTTCTGCGACTCCTCGCCTTTGGAGATTTCGATCCCCTCATCATCCATTTTATAATGTATCGAATCTTTGAATGCAGGGGAGGCTGCCTGAGCAGCTGATTTAATATTTAAAATCCAGGGAAAGTACCCAATGATAAATACACCCATGATTCCAAGGATCACTGTTCCCGTTTGAAAGGCCGCTGCAATCATAAAGAAACCAACGATGGTACCAAACAATCCGCTGGGTGATGTGTAAATATGGTGTAACTGGTAATCATATATATCTTTTTTTAAAATCTGAACATCGAATTCTAATTCCATCTAAATCATCCTCTTTATATTATATAAGGAAATAAAAGCACCTACCTGGTAGGTGCTTTTCCACTACTTCTTATATTATACTGAAAATCCATTAAAGTGCAAGAGTGTAACCTGTCACCCTTCATATCATCATGGATTTGGCAAATTCCCGAAAAATCGCCTGACTGGACGTATCCACCAGATAGGAAAACTCCGGATGCCACTGCAAAGCCCACAAAAACTTTTGATCCGGTTTATACAAAGCCTCTATCAGACCATCCGGCGACATTGCCATTGCCACAAGTCCCGGTGCCAATTTCTTAACTGCCTGATGATGATAACTGTTCACTTCCAGCTCTTCCTTTTGAAGCAGCGCAAACAGTGGTTCTTCCTTATCAATATGTACGGTATGAACCGGAACATCATATGGTGGTTTCTGATGGTGCTCGAGATCAGAGGGATGCTGCAAGGGAATATCCTGATATAAGGTTCCTCCTAAAGCCGCATTGATAAACTGGATTCCCCGACATATCCCAAGCATGGATTTATCCAGTTCCATTGCCCTTTTTAAAACAAACATCTCCATTTCATCACGGACACTACAGTTCACCACCAGATTTTCCAATGGCTCTTCTCCATATAATTCCGGTGATACATCATGTCCACCTGTAAACAGTATTCCGTCAACCATAGTCAACAACTGCTCTATTTCTTTTTCAACGGTAGTAAGCGGCAGTATCATCGGAAGACATCCTGCCTGTCTAAGACCATCCAGATATCCGGGCAGCATCCAAATACTATTTTTTTCATCATCCCACAAAGGAATCACTCCAACAATTGGCTTCTTCATACATTTTATCTCCGTAAATCATTTTCTCCATAAAAATACAGACAAAGATGATCGACATCTTTGCCTGCTATTTAATAATATACATCCTGTAAGGAAAATTTCAAGTGCAATTACGATTGCGGAAAGGAATTCTTCTTTTTATGTTTTAATTGGCTTTTGTATCTTTCAGCACCGGACTGATTTTTTTGTAAACCAGCAAGGTAATGATAGAAACCAGTGTTCCTTTTAATAAATTAAGAGGTGCCACTGCACATATTACAAAGGAAGAAACATTGGTAATGGCCGGATTGATGGCGGTACCCATTCCAATGATAGCATCCAGTGGCATTCCGAAAAGCTGTGCGAACTTCGGAAGCAGATAAATTGCATTGAAAGACGTTCCGATAACCGTCATAACCAACGTTCCGGCTACACAACCCAGTACTGCATTTTTCTTGGTTTTCTTCCAAAGATATATAATGGATGCCGGCAGAAGGAAACTGCAGCCTACTGCAAAGTTAGCCAGTTCTCCCACAAATGCTGTAGATGTTCCTTTCATTACCAGTTTGAGGATAATCTTACAAAGTTCAATCATCACACCAGCCACTGGGCCATAAGCGAAGGTGCCGATCAGCGCCGGTAATTCTGAAAAATCAATTTTGTAAAAACCCGGTGCAAAAGGAACCGGTATTTCAAACAGCATGAGAATCGCTGCGATTGCAGAGCACATACCAATCACTGCGATTTTTTTTGTTGTCAAAATCCGCTGGGTATCGCCGGATTTCTTCTTTTCCAGTTTTTCTGCTATGTAAGCCACCAAAAAGATTGCAACGATAACAGCCAGAAATTCCAGCAGGAAAATCACATTTTCAGTTACACTTTTCATTAAACCGTTCATTTAAAGAACCTCCTAAAAATAAAATTGTTAGGATCTTCGAGAAAAAAAGCCCCGTGAAAAAATCACGGGGCATAGCTGCGTTTCCGAAAAAGTTGGTACACCAATCTTTCGTAGTAATACAGTTCTTCTTTCATCCAGACTTTACTGTCGGTTTTGGAATCTCACCAAATCAGCCATTTTCATGGGTCGCGGACTTGTATGCCTTGCATCATTACCGCCGGTAGGGAATTGCACCCAACCCCGAAGAATATCCATATGTCGTATGTCATTATATATCAGGATGGGTGGATATACAAGGGGGAAATACTTTTTTATGAGTTAACATCCTTCTTATATATAGGATTCTTCTACTTGTAACTCGCAGGCATTTATGGTAATATTTCGCTATCTGAAACAGTTCTGTTTCAAAAATCATATATAAGAAGACTTCCTGCTCTTCTTTCCGGCGTCTCGCCAATACTTCATTTTTAGCAACATATCACGTCTATAAGTTCTAAGGAGGAATGTCAAAAATGAACAAATCTAACAGTGCTACGTCCACATTTTCTATGGAAGAAAATATTTGGGATGAAATCATCAAGTCGATTACAGAAAAGATGCCTCTCCAGCTTCTTCCACTAATCGAAGAAGTATTTCACAAGCATTATCCGCCGGGAACAACTGTAAAACTTCTATCCACAGATCATATCGTTCCCACAAAAGATTCAACACATCATATGAGCCGGATATCAACTGATATCACTATTTTGATTCAAAATGATATTTACCATATCGAGTGCCAGATGAATCATGACAAAGAAATGGTTGTTCGAATGATTGAATACGATTTTCATATAGCGCTTCAGCACGGTATCATGCAGGACAAATCGGGAATATATACACTTCAATTTCCATCTTCCGTTGTTATGTATCCCGGCACAAATTCTCAGATTCCGGATAAGCTGCTCTGTAATGTACTTTTTCCAGATGGTTCCACCCACCAGTACAGTGTCCCTACTGTAAAAGTTCAGACCTATTCTCTTGAAGAAATCCGCACAAAACATCTTACCCTCTTCATTCCGTTTATGCTTCTCAGCTTTCGTCCCAGATTATCTTCCA
This sequence comes from Lachnospiraceae bacterium, assembly GCA_051880335.1. GTDB lineage: Bacteria > Bacillota > Clostridia > Lachnospirales > Lachnospiraceae > 1XD8-76. The sequence continues at coordinate 10,135 of JBJENT010000079.1, read as the reverse complement.
AACAGAATCCCATTACTTTAAAAGAGTTGACAGACTATGTAGGTGAACTTATATTAATTTTAGAGGCAGAATTACATAATGGCAATCTCACAGTGACGCAGTTTCTGGATTACATTAAGCTGATTAATTATTCTGCTGTTCGCGTTTTTCATGCCCATGAGCAATACCAACAGGAGGTATACAATATGACTAAGTCTATTCTCTCACTACCAAGCGATAAAATTGATGAATTAGAAGATGCAATTGCTGAGAAAGACGCTGCTATTGCTGAGAAAGATGCTACTATTGCTGACCAAGGTGCTACTATTGAAAGCTTAAAGCTACAACTTTTAAATGCAGGCATTAAACCTTGTACCCTCTAACTAACTTGTGTTTAGAAATCATAATGATTCCTGCAATACTTGGACAGTATTCTTTAATGAAAGCAACAGCTTCTGAAAACTGGTATCGAGCCATGCATATCCTTTGCTGATGCAACTATATAGAATATTTTGAATTCTAATTATATATGTATTGTCATACATTTGCTCAACGAATCAAAAAAGAGTTTGATCGAATCACACTTTCATCCGTGTTTCCATCAAACTCTTTTCTGATTTTTCTTAATCGATTATAGTATAAATGAATAACTTATCGTGAACTACATCGGCAATTGAATAACCGAGGATTCCCACCTGTTATCCTAAAGAATCCCCTACTGAATCTTCATGGTAAGCGCAATTCGCTTCTTTGCCACATCCACGGAAAGTACCTGTACCTCTACAATATCTCCTACGCTTACCACTTCCAGCGGATGCTTTATATATTTCTCTGTCATCTGCGAGATATGTACCAGACCATCCTGATGTACTCCAATATCTACAAAGGCACCGAAGTCGATTACATTGCGCACTGTTCCTTTCAAAATCATGCCCGGCTTCAAATCCTCCATATTCAGGACATCACTTCGAAGGATAGGTGCCGGCATGTCCTCACGAGGATCTCTGGCCGGTTTTTCCAATTCTTTTACAATATCATCCAGTGTCAGTTCACCGATACCCAGCTCTTCCGCCAGTTTCTTTTTATCCTTAATTCTTTTTGCAAGAATACCTGTCTTTCCTTTACCGGATGCTGCCTGTTTTTGCAGTTCCCGTACATCATCCATGGTTAGTCTCAGTTTTTCCATCAGCTTTTTCGTTGCTTCATAGGATTCCGGATGTACACTGGTGGCATCCAATGGATTTTCTCCATCCAAAATACGCATAAATCCTGCACACTGTTCAAACGCCTTTGGTCCCAGTTTCGGTACCTTAAGCAGCTGTTGTCTGGTCAGGAATCTGCCATTTTCTTCCCGGTAAGTAACGATATTTTTTGCCAGTACTTTGGAAATACCGGATATGTATTCTAATAAGGAAGCGGATGCAGTATTTAAGTCTACACCGACTTTATTTACCGAATCTTCCACTACGCCTGTCAAAGCTTCGCTTAACTTCTTCTGGTTCATATCATGCTGATACTGTCCCACTCCAATGGACTTCGGATCAATTTTGACCAGTTCAGACAACGGGTCCTGTAATCTTCTGGCAATGGATGCTGCACTTCTCTGGCCTACATCAAACTGTGGAAACTCTTCTGTAGCCAGTTTACTTGCAGAATATACCGATGCCCCTGCTTCATTTACAATCACATATTGAACCGGCATTTTTATTTCTTTTAATAGGGAAACGATAACCTGTTCCGATTCTCTGGATGCAGTTCCATTTCCTACGGAAATCAAGGAAATATGATATTTCTGAATCAGTTTTTTCAGTTCAGCCTTTGCTTCTTCCACTTTATTCTGTGGAGCAGTTGGATAGATTACTTTGGTATCCAGTACTTTACCTGTTTCATCTACCACTGCAAGCTTACACCCGGTACGAAAAGCCGGGTCCCATCCCAGAACCACTTTCCCTGCTATGGGCGGTGCCATAAGCAGCTGCTCCAGATTCTTTCCAAAAACAGAGATGGCACCGTCTTCGGCCCGCTCAGTCAACTCGTTACGGATTTCCCGTTCAATTGCCGGCTGAATCAGTCTGTGATAACTGTCATCTGCCACTTCCTTCAAGATCGGCGTGGTATACTTATTCTCTTTCACAATGGTCTGCTTTTCCAGATATGCAATAATCTGCTCTTCCGGTGCATTGACCTTAACAGTCAGCACCTTTTCTTTTTCGCCACGGTTCAGTGCAAGCACTCTGTGACCGGCAACCTTTTTAAGCGGTTCCTGATAAGCATAATACATTTCATATACAGACTGGGCTTTATCGTCTTTTGCCTCACTGGAAATAGAACCTTCCCGCATGGTAAGTTCACGGATATGGGTTCTGTAATCTGCCTCATCCGAAACAGACTCTGCCAGAATATCCTTTGCCCCCTGTATGGCCTCTTCTGCACTGGCCACTCCTTTTTCTTCATCCACATATTTTTCAGCTTCCTGTTCAATGGGAGCTGTTGCATTTTGCAGTTTAATATAAAGTGCCAGTCCTTCCAGTCCTTTTTCCTTGGCCACACTGGCTCTTGTTTTACGTTTCGGACGATACGGGCGGTATAAATCATCCACTGCCACCTGTGTCTCTGCAGCCAGAATCTTCTCACGCAGTTCATCGGTCAACACTCCCTGTTCTTCAATGCTTCCAAGAACCTGCTCTTTCTTTTCTTCCAAAGATCTCAGATACTGTAGTCTTTCATAAAGATTACGAAGCACCTCATCATTTAAGGAACCCGTCACTTCCTTTCGATAACGGGAAATAAACGGAATGGTATTTCCTTCATCAATCAGTTTCACAGCAGCTTCTACCTGCCACTTCTGTACCTGTAATTCTTTTGCGATTTTCAATATGATATCCATATCTTTTTCTTCTCCCTTTATTTGCTCATGGCCTGCTCTGCATAAGACATTTACAATTATGGATTGTAAAACAGTTCTTCAAAACCATGCATGTAAAACAGGCTTCATAACCATGCATGTAAAACAGGCTTCATAACCATGCATGTAAAACAGGCTTCATAAC
>JBJENT010000079.1:0-7006 GCA_051880335.1 Lachnospiraceae bacterium | reverse complement strand
CATGCATTGTCATTATACGTGAAAAATGCTAAAATAGCAAAAGTTCAATATTATTTTATACGTTTTATTAGACTATTTTTAAGAGGAAATCACCATGTATCAGCATATGTCATCCAAACAATTAAAAAAATCCGCCCGTGCACGTCTGTCTGCCATCCAGGGAATCTGTGTAGGAGCAACCGCAAGCTATCTGGGTATCATTGCTGCTGTGTATGTGATGACCGCTCTCACTACCGGTGTTTCTTCTCCTGCCACCATTATCATTCAGTCCCTGTGCGGGCTCTTGATCAGTGTCCTTTCCGGCGTTCTCTCTGCCGGTTATCAATATATGTTCCTGAAACTCTATTGTGGCAGAAAGCTTCAGGTATCCGATCTGTTTTATGGTTTCCAGTACAAAACCGGGATTTTCTTTATGATCTCCCTGATTCTGGCACTGCTAAGTACCTTCATAAATCTGCCCACCGACTATTTTTCCAATGCCTATATGCTGGAGATGTCTTATATGAATCTGACCTATATGGGAATTTTCTCCACCATTGCATTATGCCTGACCACGTATATCAAATTGGCATACTCTCAGGCATACTATCTGGCACTGGATTATCCGGAAGAGACCGCTCTGTCTCTCATGCGCATGAGCAGACTTTTTATGAAAGGGCATAAAGGTCGTCTTTTCTATATTTATGCAAGCTTTATCCCTATGCTTCTGCTGTGCATCCTCAGCCTGGGGATTGGATTTTTATGGGTACTTCCCTATATGCAGGCTGTCCTGACGGAATTCTACTTAGATATAGCTACCCATAAATCATGACTATTGGTTGAATACTATTACGCACGATGATTTTGTGCCATCCCGACATGGTTTCCATTCATAAAGGAAAAGAAAGCTGTAGGATAAGAAATCACTTATCATACAGCTTTTTCTATTCATTCTATTTGAAATTGTGCCAAATGAATTTTGCTATTCCTGAACAGACTGTATAAAAACGCCAGCACTTAATGAGCAGTGCCTAAAGGTGCTGCGAATTTAGTACTGCTGCGTTTTTAACCAAGCGAGAGCGTGTCTGTGAAGGAATACGCAAATTCATATCACATCATTTTTAACTCTCCGCCGGCCTGTTGATCCACTTCAAATACGCATTAATGAACGGATCAATTGCGCCATCCATAACAGCATCCACATTTCCGGTTTCTTCTTCCGTTCGAAGGTCCTTTACCATTTTATATGGCTGCATGACATAGGAACGAATCTGGTTTCCCCAGCCGATATCTTTAACATCTCCTCGAATGTCGGAAAGTTTTTCTGCATTTTCTTCCTGCTTTAACATATACAGCTTTGCTTTCAGCATCTGCATTGCTTTATCTTTGTTCATATGCTGGCTTCGCTCGTTCTGGCAGGTCACCACAATTCCGGTTGGAAAATGTGTGATTCGAATAGCCGAAGATGTTTTATTGATGTGCTGTCCACCGGCACCGCTGCTTCGATAGGTATCAATACGGATATCTTCATCCCGCACTTCCACATCCAGATCTTCTTCAATATCCGGCATAACATCCAATGATACAAAGGAAGTCTGACGTTTGCCCTGGGCATTAAAGGGCGAAATACGAACCAGTCTGTGTACCCCTTTTTCCGATTTCAAATAACCGTAAGCATTCTCACCGTTCACCTGGAATGTAACCGACTTAATACCGGCTTCATCTCCATCCAGATAATCGATCACATCAATGGTAAATCCTTTTCGCTCTGCCCATCTGGTATACATACGGTACAACATGCTGCACCAGTCGCAGCTTTCTGTTCCGCCTGCACCTGCATTCAGTTTCAGAATAGCATTATTTTTATCATATTCTCCGGACAGCAGCGTACTGATTCTGATATTTTCAAAGGTTTCAATGAATTCATCCAACTCTGCCCGGATCTCAGGGATCATTTCCGGATCATTTTCCTCGTATCCCATTTCGATCAGTGTAAGGATATCTTCATATTGCTGGGATAACCCATTCATGGTATCCACAATATCCTTCATATTTTTGGATTCTTTCATTTTTTTATTGGAAACTTCAGGATCGTCCCAAAAGTTAGGCGCCTGCATTTCCATTTCTAATTCTTCGATTCGCTTTTCCTTATTTGCTAAGTCAAAGTGAATCCCTCACTTCCGCTAAAGGTGTTTCATATGCCTGAATTTCCATTTTCATGTTATCCAGTTCAACCATTAACGTCACCTTCTTTCTACATTTTTTTCTGATTCTACTTTCTGCCGCAGCACTGTTTGTACTTCTTTCCGCTGCCGCATGGACATGGATCATTTGGATATACCTTGGCCTCTGCACGTTTTACCGGTGCTTTTGCAAGAGAATCATCCTTATTCGTACCGGTTACTTTAGCCACCTGTTCACGTTCTACTTTCTGTTCTACCTTTACATGAGACAGGAGACGCACTGTATCTTCTTTGATGTTCTGTGTCATTTCATCGAACATTTCATAGCCGGCCAGTTTGTATTCAACCAGTGGATCTCTCTGACCATATGCCTGCAGGCCGACACCCTGACGAAGCTGATCCATATCATCAATATGAGCCATCCATTTACGGTCAATTACTTTCAGAAGAATGACACGCTCCAGCTCACGAATCTGTTCCGGATTCGGGAATTCTGCTTCTTTTGCTTCATATAATTTAACAGCTTCTTCTTTTACCTGCTGCTTCAGGTTAGCCTTGGTAGCTTTTGTTACTCTCTCAGGAGAGAATGGCTCTAATGGAATGATTGGTAATAATAAGGAATTCAATTCACCGAAATCCCATTTTTCCATATCATCATCATCGCTGATTGCCATATCTACACAGTTTTCAGCGATATCCGTGTACATCTTATAAATCACATCACGCATGCTTTCGCCATTTAATACGCGAAGTCTTTCCTCGTATATAATCTCTCTCTGCTCATTCATAACCTGGTCATATTCCAACAGGTTCTTTCTGATACCGAAGTTGTTACTTTCGATCTTCTTCTGTGCAGATTCGATTGCTTTGGTCAGGGAACCATGCTGGATTTCCTGTCCTTCCGGAATGCCAAGTGCATTAAACATGGAAATCATTCGATCAGAACCGAACAATCTCATCAGATCATCTTCCAGGGAAATATAGAATTTGGATTCACCCGGATCTCCCTGTCGACCGGAACGTCCACGTAGCTGATTATCAATACGTCTGGACTCATGACGTTCTGTACCGATGATCATCAGACCGCCTGCTTCTTTTGAAATATCATCCAGTTTAATATCCGTACCACGACCAGCCATGTTGGTAGCGATGGTAACTGCCCCATGAATACCTGCATCTGCAACAATTTCTGCTTCCTGCTCATGGAATTTCGCATTCAGTACGTTGTGCTGGATGCCGCGTTTCTTTAACATGCCGCTGAGTTCTTCCGAAGCTTCAATGGTAATGGTACCAACCAGAACCGGCTGCCCTTTTGCATGTGCTTCTTCTACCGCATCGCAGATAGCGTTTAATTTTTCCTTTTTGGTTTTATAAACTGCATCCTGATGATCGATTCTGGCTACCGGTTTATTGGTAGGAATTTCGATAACATCCATTCCGTAAATATCACGGAATTCTTTTTCTTCTGTTAAAGCAGTACCGGTCATACCGGATTTTTTTCCAAATTTATTAAAGAAGTTCTGGAAGGTAATGGTTGCAAGAGTTTTGCTTTCCCGTTTTACTTTCACATGTTCTTTTGCTTCAATGGCCTGATGCAGACCGTCGGAATAACGTCTGCCCGGCATAATACGTCCCGTAAATTCATCTACGATCAGTACCTGATCATCTTTTACCACATAATCCTTATCGCGGAACATCAGGTTGTTGGCACGAAGAGCCAGATCGATATTGTGCTGGATTTCCAGATTCTCCGGATCTGCCAGGTTGTCAATGGTAAAGAATCTTTCTACCTTTTTCACACCGGCTTCTGTAAGAACAACGACTTTATCTTTTTCATTTACAATAAAGTCACCGGTCTCTTCCCTGACAACACCCATGATGGCATCCATCTTTGTAAGCTCTTCCATGTCTTCACCACGTTTCATCTGACGGGCAAGAATATCGCAGGCTTCATACAGTTTTGTGGATTTGCCACTCTGACCGGAAATGATAAGCGGAGTTCTCGCTTCATCGATAAGAACAGAGTCCACCTCATCGATGATGGCGTAATGCAGGTCACGAAGTACCAGCTGCTCTTTATAAATAACCATGTTATCACGAAGATAATCAAAACCCAGCTCGTTATTGGTTACATAGGTAATGTCACAATTATAAGCGGCACGTCTTTCTTCCTTTTCCATACCGTTTAGTACAACGCCAACGGTAAGACCCAGAAATTCATGCACCTGACCCATCCACTCTTTATCACGCTTTGCCAGGTAATCGTTTACCGTAACGATATGAACGCCTTTTCCTTCCAGCGCATTCAGATAAGCCGGTAACGTAGAAACCAGAGTTTTACCTTCACCGGTTTTCATTTCAGCGATACGCCCCTGGTGCAGAATCATACCACCGATCAGCTGAACACGGTATGGCTCCATTTTCAGTACACGTCTGGCCGCTTCACGTACCGTAGCAAATGCATCCGGCAGGATATCATCCAGGGTTTCACCCTCAGCCAGTCTCTTTTTCAGGATTCTCGTTCTATCTTTTAACTGCTCATCACTCAGCGCCATCATTTCATCCCGCATCTTTTCAATACGGTCAATGGTCGGCATAATTCTTTTTAATTCACGCTCACTATGAGTTCCGAATACTTTATCAATTACCTTCATACTAATTCACCTTATGTTCCTTTTGGTATTGGGGCTTTTATTTTGAAATACTTTGTGTATAGGAGTGCTTTACGTTTGCGCACTTCTCCCCCAGATTACAGTCTAAAAATCATTGTAGCAGATATACTTTTTTTATTCAACCTTTATCCCATGAAATTGACCGCGAAACTCTTCCCAGTCTCTCTCTCCCATCCCAAAAAAACTTTCCGTAACCTCCCACGGATATCCCCGGAAAACTCATCATCCAGCCCCCGGATACCTTGATTTTTCCCCTTTTCGGTGGTACTATTTAAAGGATGTAAATTTATGATTATAAAATAAATAAGGAGTATACAAATGAGCAAAAGTTTCAACGATTTATTATCTCAGGTTTCTCAGTGCAGTAAAAAGAAACTTGCTGTTGCTGTAGCACAGGACAAAGCTGTTCTGGAAGCTGTAAAGGCTGCAAAAGATCAGGGTATTGCTGATGCTATTTTAGTTGGTGACGCAGAAAAAATTAACGCTATCGGTGCTGAACTTGGCATGAACATGGCTGATTATGAAGTGATCAACGAACTGGACACAGTTACTGCTTCTCTTACTGCAGTAAAATTAGTACATGATGGCAAAGCTGACATGTACATGAAAGGACTTCTGGATACAAAGACATTCTTAAAGAGCGTTCTTGACAAAGAAGTTGGTCTTCGTACCGGCAAGCCTTTATCTCATGTCTGTGTATTTGAAATTCCGGGCATCGACCGTCTCTTATTCTTAACAGACGTAGCATTTATGCCATATCCTACTCTGGAAGACAAAGTAAATATCATCAATCTGGTAACAGAAATCGCACATTCCTGTGGTGTGGAATGTCCAAAGGTAGCTCCCCTTGCTGCTGTAGAAGTGGTTAATCCTAAAATGCCTGTTACAGTAGAAGCTGCAGAGCTGACAAAAATGAACGATGACGGCCAGATCACCGGATGTATCGTAGATGGTCCTCTTTCTATGGATCTTGCTCTTTATAAAGAAGCTGCTGAAGAAAAGGGTGCTACCGGCAGAAAGATCGTTGGTGATGCTGATGTATTATTATTCCCGGATATCCATGCGGGCAACATTGCTTACAAAGCAATTGTACATATGGTTGATGTAAAAAATGGTAACATCTTAATGGGTACAAAGGCTCCGGTTATTCTGACATCCAGATCTGACAGCTGTGAAGTAAAGGTTAATTCCATTGCTCTGGCTGCTATCGTTGCTGATACATTGAATAAATAATGAGCTCCGCTATTCCGGCATCTCATAAAAGCAAAACAGATATATTTAATAAAAGACAAAAAGGAGAGAAGGTTATGTCTATTAAAAGTTTAATCATTAATCCAGGTTCCACATCTACTAAGATTGGTATCTTTGAAGATGAAACATTATTGTTCGATGAAACTCTGAGACACTCTACAGAAGAAATCGCTCAGTTTGCTTCTATCATTGAGCAGAAAGATTTCCGTAAAAATATCATTTTGGATTTCTTAAAGAGCAAAAACTTTGATGTTGCAACATTAGATGTATGTGTTGGTCGTGGTGGTATGTTAAAACCTATTCCGGGTGGTACCTATGCAGTAAATGATGCTCTGGTAAAAGACCTTGAAATCGGTGTTTCCGGACAGCATGCTTCCAACCTGGGTGGTATCCTTGCAAAAGAAATCGCTGATTCCATTGGCAAACCAAGCTTCATCGTTGACCCTGTAGTAGTAGATGAATTGGCAGATGTTGCAAGAATTTCCGGTGTACCGGAGCTTCCAAGAATCTCTATCTTCCACGCTTTAAATCAGAAAGCGGTTGCGAAACGTTATGCCGCTGAATGTGGCAAGAAATATGAAGACCTGAATCTGATCGTTATCCACATGGGTGGCGGTGTTTCTGTAGGTGCACATATCGGTGGAAAAGTTGTCGATGTATTTAATGCCTTAGATGGTGACGGTGCTTTCTCTCCGGAACGTGCCGGTGGTGCTCCATCCGGTGCTCTTATCAAGCTTTGCTTCTCCGGTAAATATACTGAGAAAGAAGTTTACAAGAAATTCGTTGGTAACGGTGGTCTCAATGCATTAGTTGGTACAAACGATATGCGTGAAGTAGAAAAACTGGTGGATGAAGGCGACGAAAAGGCAAAAGTAGCAAGAGATGCTTTCATTTATCAGGTATCCAAAGATATCGGTGCTA
>JBJENT010000078.1:1325-3544 GCA_051880335.1 Lachnospiraceae bacterium | reverse complement strand
CTCCTATTTTTGCATTCGTTACGGAGGGGATGAGTTTCTGATGATGGGGACGTGTGACAGCGAAGAAGCAGCCGCTTCCATACAGTGTGATATGGAAAAGAGAATCCGTGCGTCGGTTCCGGCAGGTGATGTTCCGGTGAAACTGTCTGCGAGTATCGGTTACATCCTTACTTCACAATCTGATACAGAACGAAGCCTGGATGAGTATATCAGTCAGGCTGATCAGATGATGTATCGGATCAAAAAAAAGCGGAAGCATGACAGGAGATAGAAAGAAGGAAAGGGCGTACAATTATCCGATCGACATGGAACTTTCGCGATAATATTTTGATTTGTGGGAACGGATATGTATCATCGTTTCAACGGAAAAACGCTCAGTGAGTATGAAGATTTGTATTTTGGCAGATGCAGACAGTTGTCGACATCGCTCTTGGTACAGAATACCAGTCAGGTCGATGAGTGTCAGATCGCCCGGTTAGAACTTCTCAAAGATAGGATAAAAAAGAGAGAGTACAAGAATTTTTATTATATATAACCTGTTTTGAACAGATAAATTACTGTAAACTATGAGGAAAAATGTTTGATGAATATTTATTTAAGTGAAATTAATAATGAAAACTGGCTTGAAACTGTGAATCTGTCAGTTTCAGAAAAACAGAAAGAAATTTTTCCAATCCCGAATATATACTGGATCGGAATAAGCAGATATGAAGAACACACGACTCTTTATGCGATCATGCTGGATGACAACATTGTTGGACTGATAGGACTTGGTTATGATGAAGATGGTGTTTCTGGTTTTATCAACCCGCTTATGATTGATGAAAAGTATCAGGGAAATCATTACGCAAAAGATGCAATGCACATTGCCATTGATATTTTACAGAATCAATATGATGTTGGCGAAATTCATCTTGGTCATCGAAAGACGAATACCACTGCAGCAAAGCTGTATGAACAGTTGGGATTTCAAATCGTGGGAGAAGATGAGCAGGATTATTTTAGAGTAAAAGTTTTATAATTCTTATGAAGTTTTCAGAGGTGATTACCGGAATCCACCGATGCGTTGTATGCCGTACTATTTTGACATGAAAATTGTCTGAAGCGAGTCTGTGAAAGTTTTTCTGTAAATAGGTGTTAATCAGTAGGTCTTCTATGATAAAATCCAAATCATAGGAGGCCTATTATTATGGCAAGAGAAAAGAAACCGGTACACAAAGTACAAATGACCGAAGGGAAACGCAACATCATCCAGATGCTCCTGCAGGAGTATGACATCGAATCTGCCCAGGATATCCAGGAGGCCCTCAAAGACCTGCTGGGTGGCACCATCAAGGAAATGATGGAGGCAGAAATGGATGACCATCTGGGTTATTCCAAATCTCAACGCTCTGACAGCGATGACTACCGCAACGGCTACAAGACCAAACAGGTAAACAGCAGCTACGGCAGCATGGAAATCGAAGTTCCACAGGATCGGAAATCCACTTTTGAACCACAAGTAGTGAAAAAGCGGCAGAAGGATATTTCCGATATCGACCAGAAGATTATCGCCATGTATGCAAAAGGAATGACCACAAGGCAGATCTCGGATACACTGGAAGATATTTATGGATTTGAGGCTTCGGAAGGCTTTATCTCAGATGTTACAGACAAGATCATGCCACAGATCGAGGACTGGCAAAATCGTCCTCTTTCAGAAGTATACCCCGTGCTCTACATTGATGCAATCCATTATTCAGTCCGCGATAACGGTGTAATCCGAAAACTCGCAGCTTATGTGATCCTTGGTCTAAACCAGGATGGATACAAGGAAGTTTTAACAATCGAAGTAGGAGAAAATGAAAGCGCCAAGTACTGGCTTTCTGTCCTGAATGGCCTGAAAAACAGAGGTGTAAAGGATATCCTGATTATCTGTGCAGACGGACTGACCGGTATCAAAGAAGCTATAGCCGCTGCATTTCCCAAAACTGAATATCAGCGCTGTATCGTTCACCAGGTCAGAAATACCATGAAGTATGTGGCAGACAAAGACCGCAAACCCTTCTGTGCAGACCTGAAAACCATTTACCAAGCACCAACCGAAGAAAAGGCACTGGATGCCCTGGAGCGTGTTACGGAAAAATGGAGTGTAAAATACCCGAATTCCATGAAAAGCTGGAAGCAGAACTGGGATGCCATTTCTCCAATCTTCAAGTTTTCAGCGGAAGTCCGCAAGG
>JBJENT010000078.1:0-1225 GCA_051880335.1 Lachnospiraceae bacterium | reverse complement strand
CAGAACTGGGATGCCATTTCTCCAATCTTCAAGTTTTCAGCGGAAGTCCGCAAGGTAATCTATACCACAAACGCGATTGAGAGCCTGAACGCAACCTACCGCAAACTCAACCGCCAGAGAAGCGTATTCCCCAGCGATACTGCATTGCTGAAAGCACTGTATCTGTCTACTTTCGAAGCAACTAAGAAATGGACTATGCCGATACGGAATTGGGGACAGGTTTACGGGGAACTTTGTATCATGTACGAAGGACGGCTTCCGGAATAATAGACCGGAAAAACATCTATTTTGACAGGCGGAAACCCCGCCTGCTCTTGACATGCATTAGCATGTGCTGTTATATATAAAACGAGGACTGAAAGCTCATCTGAGAGCCTTCAGCCTAATCATTATGGGCTTTAGCCTGTTGAGGGCCTCGGAGTTTTTCGTGTTCCGAAAAATGGAGATGCCCGAAATAATAAACCACCTGCTATGCGGGTGGTGCAGTAAGTGCTTATAGCACAATCACCTTTCCGAAGTATAATAGAGGTGTCCAAGCCACTACTATAGAAAGGAAAGGTGATTAAAATGGCCAATAAGACCAACGATTTAGCACACACAAAGTGGATGTGTAAGTACCATATCGTCTTCACTCCAAAGTATAGACGAAAAATAATTTATAATCAATACAAAGAAAGCATAAGAGATATTTTGAAACAGCTCTGTGCATACAAAGGAGTAGAGATTATAGAAGGGCATCTTATGCCCAATCACATCCATATGTTAGTAAGCATACCGCCGAAATATAGTGTGTCACAATTTATGGGATACTTAAAAGGGAAAAGTGCATTAATGATTTTCGATAAGCACGCAAACCTAAAGTATAAATTTGGAAACAGACATTTCTGGTCAGAAGGGTACTATGTAAGTACGGTAGGACTTAATGAGGCAACCATAAAAAAGTATATACAAGACCAGGAGAAGTACGATATCATGCAGGATAAACTCAGTGTGAAGGAGTATGAGGACCCCTTCAAGGGGTAGCCGGTAGTACGAACGCCCTTTGAAGGGCGGCGACGAGTCAAGGGCGTAGTGGCTTGAACGTAAAGTGAAAGCCAGCGTCTTTAGGCGCTGGCCGGTAACACGGGCTTATAGCCCGGAGCAAACCACCCGTTTTACGGGTGGTCATGATTGCCATGCATCCGTAAGAAGCTGCCGGTGGCAGGTTCTGTAGGTGGATAAAATA
>JBJENT010000077.1:1232-3574 GCA_051880335.1 Lachnospiraceae bacterium | reverse complement strand
GTGGAATATATTTCTTTTAGTATTACCAGCAAGATAGTAGCATTTCTGATGTATTATACGAGTTCAGATGATAAAATGGATCAGGACTGTGCTCTTTCCAAAATAATGGAACTTTTACTGGAAGAAATACGCCAGAATTTTATCAATCCGGAATGGAATGTATAGAGGATGGAGGCTTGGCAATATCCGCAATGCTATTCATATTCGTATAAAGGAAAGGAAACCCGCATGAAACAGTGGAAAAAAAGAGCAGGTAGAGTCGTAGTTACAACGGCGTTATGCCTGGCTGTGACTGCATCTGCACCGGCCAAAATCATATCCCAGGCAGCAGATACCGAAAAAGTCATGCAATCAAAATATAAGATCATACAGGATGGGGATATCGTAGATTACAGTAACTGCTATGTATATCAGGAGGTATGGGAAACGAAGACGCTTCCGGTACTGACACCCTCTGCAAAGTATACGGTAACAGATGCATACCGATACGATAGAACCCAGAGAAAGAGAATCATGGAACTGACTGCGGCAGATGGAACGAAACAGCTGATCAGCATCAATGATATCGCCTTTGTATCTGCAGCAACAGGTGGAAAAGTCTCTGATTTTGAAAATGGGCATGGACTTACTCCGGTGGCTTCAGTAGCGGATGTGACAGAATGGAAGTTTACCTTGAAAAATCCTTATCATGAGAAAAACAATCCTCAGGGGGTAAGGGAACCGAAGATCACAAATATTAAAAAGCAGGGTGACTGTATCGTCTTTGACTATGAGGATCTGTATTCCACAGGGAACAGCTATCTTTCTGCAGTTGTGTATAATAAAAACAAGTCAGAAGTGATCGCCTATGACCGTCTGGTATATGCCTATGAACGAGGCAATGGAACGGTGGCAATCCACTGGCCAAGAGAGTATGATAAAAATAATTATGTGTTGGAAGTTTTCGCAGAGAAATATAATGGGGACGGAATGACCGATTATATCAGCGATATGCGTATGGTATATAGGGGCGTGGATACGAAGTGGGAAGATGATACACAAAAATAATCGCCCGACCTGGTATATTTTTCCAGAGCTAAACAGTGGGAGGGGCATTTTATACCCCTTCCATTTTTTCCAGGTTTAAATCAGAATGCTCCAGCTCTCTGGAGTAGCGGTAGGCGATTTCTTCCACATCCGGCAAGGAGAGAGTGCGTCCATTTTGAAACCATCTGACCACCATCATCTCGTATAAATAGAATACGCTGTTCAGGGTAAGGTGAATTTTGCCCAGTACGTTGTCATCATATACTGCACCGCAGAAATAGGTGAAGATAAAATAGACCAGCAGCTGTTCGAAAACAATATCTATGGAAAAAGAATTCATAGGAAACTGCACAGGAAACTGCTTTGCGGAAACATCTATTTCTGGTTTGGATGGAGAACCTGCAGCCAGCCAGCTGCGAAATTCGCTGTGAAGCTGCGCATAGTTTGAAGCATAATTTGCAGTACCATTTGCAGTTCCGCTTGAAGCATTGTTTGATGCGTCGTTTGTGATACCACTTTCATACAGGATTTTCCAGCATCCGTCCAGATAATCCTGCCAGTCATCGGACAAAAACTCCAGTTCATATAAAAAAGAGAATAAAGACTTTGAATAAGAAAACGCAGATTCCGCATCTTCCGTATATGAGGTAATCTGGGACATTATCTGCGCTTTGGCCCGGTCCAGATAGTCCGGATCTTCATATCGATCAAATAAATCCACCAGATTAAACAGTTCACAGTTTTCCAGATAATCCTGCATTTCCTGACCAAATTTTAGCACAAGAACATAGCGAACCCAGATATCCAGGGAACGATCCTGTAACAGGTGAAGAATCACTTCCCGTGCATCTTCCAGATAAGAAAAATAAAAGGGGTCATAATCTTCAAAGGTTTCTTCCGGTTCATCGGCTTCTTCCGAGCAGAAGGTAACCGGATCTTTCCGGCTTAAAATGATATGAGCTGCTTCCGGACAGGAAAGAGACAGGGTGATCTCCCTGATATTTTCAAATTCTTCGATATGACGGGGATAATTGGTGCAGGTAAGACACAGACTTTCTTCACCCAGATGTTCATACATGTCACAGAGGTTATCCTCTTTTAAAAATGCACAGCGCTTACAGGAATCCTGATGAAAACAGCCTTCCCTGAAGTCAATACGAGACCGGAGCACATCTGCATATGCTCCGGTCAATGTTTTGTAATATTGCAAAGAAGAGTCATCAATCACAATCTGCCACCCGGCACAACAGGTTTCGGGACATTTGTCTGCAATACAATGAAATTCTGAAAAATAATCCGGTCTTGTATAAATCATA
>JBJENT010000077.1:0-1132 GCA_051880335.1 Lachnospiraceae bacterium | reverse complement strand
TTTGTCTGCAATACAATGAAATTCTGAAAAATAATCCGGTCTTGTATAAATCATATTTCTTATAACCATCCGCCATCCCGGATGTCCTTCATCATCTGATCCAGCACATCCATTTCGGCGTCCTCTTCGCCCTTGTAAAGTTCCAGGGCTTTCTCATAATATTCTTCCGCCTGATGATAGTCACGTTCTTCGTTTGGAAGCTGACTTTGCTTGTCGATTTCCAGATAAGCAAGACGGGAATACACCTCATAACGATTTGGATAATCATCTGCAAGCTTCAAAAGACGTTTTTCCGCTTCCTCAAATTCGCCCATCTGCTCATAGATCACAGCAGTGCTTTCCTGAACGCGATAGGTGTGAACACCCATATCCTCCAGCGCCTCCAGGGCATCCAGAGCGTCACTGTGATATTTGTCTGCATCATCCGGATTTTCCTGGGCCAGCTTAATATTTGCTTTTGCGAGAAGGAAATAGCACCGCATTTCCATTTGACGGTCATCCGTAAGGGAAAGGGTTTCTTCCAGATTTTCGATTCCTTCCTTATATTCGCCTTTGCTCAGGGCGATTTCCGCCTGAACCATGTAAATGGAATCTTCTGCCAGGTCATGATCAATGGCTTCCTCTAATTGGTCTTCCGCTTTATCGATTTTGCCGATTCGCGCAAGCACAATGGCATAATCCCGGTAATAGAGTCCGTTTTTCTGATTATGATCCAGAGCACATTCCAAAGCATCTTTGGTGTTCTGATAATCTTCCATTTCCAGATAGGCATTGCCGGTAACATAATAGATATCTCCCAGCATTTCCTCATCCTGATCCCGCAGCCGGAAGTAAGAACCGTTCAGATATTTTTCTGCACTATCCACGCAGGCTTCGTATTCCATTTCCTCATACAGAAGACGAAGCTCCATGCAGTAAGCTTCTATGCGGCTGTCTTTCTGCTCTTTTGCATCTTCAATATATTCTGCCGCAGCATCATAGTCCATGTCTTCCAGGGCTTGTTCCGCGTCCTGGATCAGAGCCTGATATTTTCGCTCTGCCATACGACGGGAAATCATGAAGACCCCAAAGGCAGCTACAAACATGCCGGCGATGACAGCCATAATGGTAATCTGGATGATCAAAGCCTTTC
>JBJENT010000076.1:0-18932 GCA_051880335.1 Lachnospiraceae bacterium | reverse complement strand
ACTGTTCTGCGGGCTCTGCCATATTTTTTCTTAAACTCATCCAGTTCATTCATAATAACCTGAGCCATGGAATCTCTTCGATCCAGAATATCTTCATATTTGAAAATATTGGCCATGGTATCTTCATGATCTTTGATCAGTGCCTGGAGTTCAAGACCGATCAATTTATATAGACGCATTTCCAGAATAGCATTCGCCTGTTTTTCTGTAAATAGGAGCTGGGAAGCCATTGCCTTGGAAGCATTGGACTTAAACTTGATACCGTCTGTTTTTCCTTCTACCAGACAGGCTTTCGCCATAGCTCTGTCCTTGGACCCGCGAAGAATTTCAATGACAAGATCAATGACATTGCATGCTTTGATAAGACCTTCCTGGATTTCTTTCTTTTCCAGTTCTTTTGCAAGCAGATTATTGTACTTTCTGGTGGCAATCTGAAACTGAAAGTCTACACATTCCTTTATGATGGCTTTTAAACCAAGAGTCTCCGGTCTACCGTGACTGATGGCCAGCATATTTACACCAAAGGTATCTTCCAGTCTGGTCTTTTTATATAACATATTGATGAAATTCTGAACATCGGCATCTCTTCGGAGCTCAATGACGATTCGAATCCCTTCTTTAGAAGACTGATTGGTGATATCAACGATATCCATGGTCTTCTTTGTTTCTGCAAGGGCGGCAACATCCTGCAAAAATTTAGTGATTCCCATTCCAATCATGGTAAATGGAATTTCGCTGATTACCACATTGGTTTTTCCGCCTTTTGCTTTTTCAATATCCACTTTTCCGCGGATCTTGATCTTCCCCGCACCGGTTTCGTAGATATCCAGCAATTCATCTTTATTGATCACAATTCCACCGGTAGGGAAATCAGGACCTTTCATATAACGCATCAATTCCCTGGTGGAAATATTATTATTTTTCATGTATGCTTTGGTAGCATCGATTACTTCGCCAAGATTATGTGGCGGAATGTTGGTTGCCATACCTACTGCTATACCTTCGGAACCATTGATCAGTAGATTGGGCACCTTAACCGGCAGTACGGAAGGCTCCTTTTCTGTTTCGTCGAAGTTAGGAATAAAATCCACAACATCTTTATCCAGATCAGCCAAAAAAGCTTCTTCTGTAATTTTCTGAAGGCGGGCTTCCGTATAACGCATGGCAGCCGCACCATCTCCTTCGATATTACCAAAGTTACCGTGTCCGTCCACAAGAGGCAGTCCTTTTTTAAACTCCTGTGTCATAACAACCAAAGCGTCATATATAGAGCTGTCTCCATGAGGATGATATTTACCCATGGTATCACCCACGATCCTTGCACTTTTTCGATAGGGTCTGTCGGAGCGGATTCCCAGCTCATGCATATCGTATAACACACGACGCTGAACCGGCTTCAGGCCATCTCTTACATCGGGCAGAGCACGGGCAACAATAACACTCATGGCATAATCGATATAGGATTTCTGCATCACATCAGAATATTCTGTTTTAATAATTCGATCTTCCAAGGATTTTATCTCCGTTTCTGAATATAAAATGATTTATTTCATCGACACAAGACTCCATTTATCATACATCCAGTTCTGCATCTGTTGCATGTTCATAAATAAAAGTCTTTCTGGGAGGAACTTCTGTTCCCATTAACATCTGCGTCACTTCGGAAGCCATACGACCATCTTCAATCTCAACCTTTTTCAGCATTCTGGTTTCCGGATTCAAAGTCGTCTCCCAGAGCTGCTCTGCATCCATTTCACCCAGACCTTTGTATCGCTGTAAGGTAAATGGACCCTTATGACTTTTACGATATTTTTCTAACGCAGCATCATCATACAAATACTGCTCTTCCCCTTTGGTTGGCATTGCTTTATATAAAGGAGGCATGGCAATATAGACGTGTCCTTCGTAAATCAGCTCCGGCATAAAGCGATAGAATAAAGTAAGAAGCAGGGTGGAAATATGGGCACCATCCACGTCGGCATCCGCCATAATAATAATCTTGTCATATCTCAGCTTAGAGATATCAAAATCATTTCCATAGCCTTCCGAAAAACCACAACCAAAGGCATAAATCATGGTTTTGATCTCTGCATTTGCAAGAACTTTATCAATACTGGCTTTCTCCACATTCAATATCTTACCGCGAATCGGTAAAATGGCCTGATACATGCGGTTTCTGGCTGTCTTTGCACTTCCTCCCGCCGAATCACCCTCCACGATAAAAATCTCACATTTAGACGGATCTTTGGATTCACAGTTTGCCAGTTTCCCGTTAGAATCAAAGGAAAACTTCTGCTTGGTGAGCATATTTGTTTTTGCTTTTTCTTCCGATTTACGAATCTTAGCCGCTTTTTCCGCACAACTGATGATGATTTTAAGAGTCTCCAGATTACGGTCAAAAAAACGGACAATTTCATCACCTGTGATTTTTGATACCACTTTTGCAGCATCCTGATTATCCAGTTTTGTTTTGGTCTGTCCTTCAAAACGGGGATCGGGATGCTTCACGGATATGACTGCAGTCATACCATTACGTACATCCGTACCGGTAAAATTCACATCTTTTTCTTTCAGAATACCAAGTTCTCTTGCGTATGTATTGATCACATTGGTGAACATGGTTTTAAAGCCGGTAATATGGGTACCGCCTTCTGCATTATAAATATTATTGCAAAAACCTAAAATATCTTCGTGAAATTCATTTACATACTGAAAGGCAGCCTGTACTTCAATTCCTTCGGCTTCTCCCTGAAAATAGATCACATCATGTAAGGTTTCTTTGGAAGAATTCATATCTTTCACGAACCCTACTATGCCATCCGGTTCGTGATATTCTACCTGGTCTACCGGTTCTTTCCGTTTGTCCGTAAAAACAATGGTAAGATTCGGATTTAAATAGGCGGTTTCATGAAGTCTGCTTTTTACATCATCTTCTTTAAATCGTGTTTTTTCGAAAATGGTATCATCCGGCAGGAAATTAATGGAGGTGCCTGTCTCTTTCGTCTTCCCAATTACCGGTAAAAGACCGTCCACAAGGTCCATGACCGGAAGCCCTTTTTCATAATGATCTTCATAAATGAAACCACCGGTTTTCACAGTCACATTCAGACGGTTTGAAAGAGCGTTTACAACGGAAGAACCCACCCCATGCAGACCACCACTTGTTTTATAAGCTTCGTTGTCAAATTTACCACCGGCATGTAAAGTGGTGAAAACCAGTCGTTCCGCACTGATTCCCTTTTCATGCATTCCAACAGGAATTCCTCGACCATTATCTGAAATAGTAGCTGAGCCATCGGCTTCCAAGGTCACCTCTATTTTCGAACAATATCCTGCAAGATGCTCGTCCACTGAGTTATCTACAATTTCATAAATCAGATGATTCAGACCTTTGGTAGAAACACTACCAATATACATTCCGGGCCTTCTTCGAACTGCCTCAAGCCCCTCAAGTACGGTTATATTTGACGCATCGTATTGATTTACTTTTGCCATGAAACATGACTCCTATTCTTAAAAATATAACTTATTTCTTTAAGATTTTTGTAACAGCAACTGCCAAAGAACCGGGGCCAATATGACAGCTTACACTAAGAGATAATGGATCCACATCTGAAACGATGAATCCGGGGAAAGCCTCTTCTACTTCCTTCTTGAATTCCAGAATCATTTCATCATTATGAGTATGTGCCATCTGAATAACACAAGTCTCCGGATCTACACCACCAAAGCGGTTAATCATATCATTTTTTATTGCATTAATCATAATATTCTTCCCTTGATTAATGGTTCTTGCTTTGGCAAAGGCATCCAGCTTTTCCCCCTGAATCTGGAGTACCGGTTTCAAACGAAGTACCGTACCCAGTGCAGCTGCAGCCGGAGTTATTCTTCCGCCCTTTTTCAGATATTTTAATGTATCCAGCATAATGTAAATGGAGGAATTGAACTTGTCTTCTTCCAGTATATCTTTGATCTGTTTGGCATCCAATCCTTTTTCAATCAGCATCAGAGCATCTCTTGCTGACTGCTTCTGGGTAATGGAAATCCTCTGATTGTTCACAACCTGGACTTTTTCATCATAGTCCTGAGCCAGCATGCAGGCACTCTGACAGGAACCGGAAAGTCCGCTGCTCATTGGAATATGAACAATTTCGTCATATTCTTTTAACAGATCATCCCATAATTCCAGCACAGAAGAGGGAGTAGGCTGACTGGTAATAATATCAGCGTCCCCTTCCAGTTTTTGGTAAAACTGTTCCTGATTAAGATCTATATTTTCATAATATGTCTGTCTGTCAATCATAAAAGGCATCGGAAGCACATATACGCCTAATTCGGATGCTTCTTTTGGTGTAATACCGGAATTACTATCGGTTACGACTGCAATTTTACTCATATTCTTTTCTCCATTTCAATATTTTACATAATATGCAAAAAACCACTACCTATCAGTTTACTTTTAGATTCCTCGAAAGTCAATGTTATGTTGTTTTTTTGCATATCCTGACATACTTTATCAGCTTCTATTAACAGGGCAGAATCCTGATAAATATCTGCCAGTTGAAAACACAGTTCACCACTCTGACGTATTCCGAATAAGTCACCGGGGCCACGCAATTTCAGATCCTGTTCTGCAATATAAAATCCATCGTTGGAATGGTTCAGAACCTCCAGCCGCTGTTTGGACTTATCCGAGTGAACAGTATCCAGAAAGATACAATAAGATTGAAGTTTTCCTCGCCCAACACGTCCTCTCAGCTGATGCAGTTGTGCCAGTCCGAACCGTTCTGCATTTTCAATCATCATAACCGTCGCATTTGGGACATTAACACCAACTTCTATTACTGTGGTAGAAACTAATATATCAATTTTACCGGACGCAAAAGCATCCATGATCCTCTGTTTTTCCGCAGCTTTCATTTTGCCATGCAAAGAACTGATCTGTACAGACTGGGGAAAAAACTGTCGAAGCTTCTCCGTGTATTCTTCCACATTTTCCAGATCAGATTCTTCAGCAGGCTCAATCATGGGACAGATTACAAAAACCTGATGGCCCATTTGAATTTCTTTCGCAAAAAACTGGTAGGCTTTCTTCCGATAAGGAACTCCAACCACACAGTTTTTAATGGGAATCCTTCCCTCCGGCATTTGTTTTATGACGGAAATATTTAAATCACCATATAGGATCATGGCAAGAGTTCTTGGGATCGGTGTGGCACTCATTACCATAACATGGGGGCTTCCACCCTTATTCATGAGATTCTCTCTCTGATGTACCCCAAACCTGTGTTGTTCATCTGTGATGACAAGAGCCAGATTTTTATACTCCACTTTCTCCTGAAAAAGTGCGTGGGTACCTATGATCACATTATATTTTCCATCCAGAATATCCTCGTATATTTCCTTTTTTCCTTTTGCAGTTAAAGAGCCGGTCAATAACACCGGTCTGATCGGCAGATCATATTTTCCGGCATATTCCAGAAATGTATTATAATGCTGTGTTGCCAATACTTCCGTAGGAGCCATAAAAGCCCCCTGATAACCGTTTGCTGCGGTCATAAGTAAGGCAAGAAAAGCAATCAGGGTTTTTCCGGAACCTACATCACCCTGAATCAGTCTATTCATCGTATACTCACCTGAAAGATCTTCTGAAACCTGATCCCATGTGTTCTTTTGATCTTCTGTCATCCGAAATGGAAGTTTTTCAAGAAATCTTTCGGTATTCGCGACTTTGATCATAGGAAATGCATTAGGAATTGCATTGACCGACTCTTTCATACTTCGAACCTGACATAAAAATGTCAAAAATTCCTCAAAGACAAGTCGGTTTCTGGCTTGTATCAGTTGCTCCTTGCTGGAAGGAAAATGAATCCCATGCATCGCATTTTCATAATCCATAAGCTGACATCCGGATAGAATTTCCAAAGGAAGATGTTCTTTTAAAGGCAGATTATTAAGCACCTGACTTATTGCTTTTTGAACCACATTCTGTGTCAGACCGGCTGTTAAAGGATAAACAGGTGTTAATACGCCTCGCTTCTCTTCATACTGAGCTTTCGTAAAATATGCTGGCTGTTCCATCACATAGATGCTTCCCCTGGCAATCGCTTTACCACGGAAAAAAAATACTGCACCCTTTTTCATCACTTTTTTAATAAAAGGCATATTAAAATATGTGATTTGTATTATTCCGGTGTGATCGGCAGCCTGAAAGGTTGTTATAGTAAGTTTACCTGCTTTTCGCTCTGAAACATTTCCAATCACGCCTGCTTGAACCACAAATCGTCTTCCCTCTTCTAATTCAGATATCCGGACAGCATCTTCCATCAGATCGTAATCACGGGGATAATAATGAAGGAGCTGGCCAACTTCTGTGATTCCCATCTTATTAAAATAGGATGCGGTTTTTTCACCTATTCCTTTCAGAGATAAAATTGAATCCTTTGAATACATAATTTCCTCTTAAAATGATTTTAGCGAAAAAATCCGAAAGAAACAGCAATACGGTAATTCAACTGATACTACCGATTGGTTTCTTTCGGATAAATGAATACTTCTTTATTCTGCGGATATCAAATAATAGTAAATTGGCTGTCCGCCATACTGTAATTCAACATCACATCTTGGATACATTGCTTCTACTTTTTCATGGAAAGCAGATGCATCTTCCTCTTTCACATCTTCACCATAGTAGATACTGATCAGTTCCACATCATCATCCACCATTTCCTGTAACATTTTAACTGTTACATCACTCATATCGGTTCCAACAGAAAGAATGCCTTTATCACCAATACCCATGAAGTCTCCCTGCTTGATTTCCTTATCATCAATAGAGGTATCTCTTACAGCATAGGTTACCTGACCGGTCTTAACATTTCCGATTTCTTCTTCCATAACTGCAACATTTTCTTCTACAGAAAGATCCGGAACATAATTGATGACAGCAGTAATACCCTGTGGAACTGTCTTGGTAGGAATAACAAAAATATTTTTTTCTTCGACCATGGACTGTGCCTGATTTGCCGCTAATATAATATTCTTATTGTTTGGAAGAATAATAATATTATCCGCATTCACCTTATCAATGGCATTGAGTATATCTTCCGTACTCGGATTCATGGTCTGACCACCTTCAATGATATAGTCAACCCCAAGTCCTCTTAAGATCTCATTCATGCCATCACCAATCGAAACAGCAATAAATGCAGTATCTTTTTTCTCCATCATGACTTCTTCGGCTTGTGATTTTTGTTCCATTTTGAACAGTTTTTCCTGATGCTCCAGACGCATGTTATCAATCTTTAAATTAGACAAAGCACCATATTTTAATGCTTTCTGAATTGCAAAGCCGGGATCATTGGTATGAACATGTACTTTTACAATATCATCATCGGTTACTACAACGATAGAATCACCGATAGATTCCAGATATGCCTTGAAATCCATTTCCATCTTGATGTTAAAGGTCTTATTCAGAAGAATAATAAATTCTGTACAATATCCATATTTAATATCAGTCTCAGCCTGGGCTTCATATCCGGATTTGTTACCACCGGATATCGGTGTTGATTCTGAAATAGAAAAATCAATTTCCTTGCCCAGGAATGCATCCTGTGCACCTTTAAGTACTTCCATAAGACCCTGTCCGCCGGAATCTACAACGCCGGCCTGTTTCAAAACCGGAAGCATTTCCGGAGTCTGTGCCAGCACTTCATCCATATATAATATCACTTCTCTGATATAGGTCTCCAGGTCACTGCAGCCATCATCCAAGAGTTCTCTTGCTTTTTCTGCACCACCTCTTGCCACTGTTAAAATCGTGCCTTCTTTTGGCTTCATTACTGCTTTATATGCAGTTTCTACCGCTTTTTCGAAAGCTTCAGCCAAATCCTCTACATTTAATTCTTTTTTGCTGGAAACAGATTTGGTAAATCCCCTGAACAGCTGTGACAAAATAACACCAGAATTTCCCCGTGCACCACGAAGAGAACCGGATGAAATCGCTTTGCACACTGCAGCCATATCCGACTGATCGGCATTTGTGACTTCTTTCGCTGCAGACATAATCGTCATTGTCATATTAGTTCCTGTATCACCGTCCGGAACAGGGAAAACATTCAGTTCGTTGATCCATTCTTTTTTATGATCAAGATTTGTTGCACCCGCCAAAAACATCTTTGATAACATTTTGGCGTCGATTGTCTTTAAAGCCAATGGTCTTTCCTCCTTAATCAATCACTCTGACACCTTCTACAAAGATGTTCACTTTTTCGATTTCCAATCCTGTAAATTCTTCCACTTTATATTTGACATTATCAATCAGATTATCAGCTACTGCACTGATGCTGACTCCATAGGAAACAATAATATGGAAATCAAGAATTAATTTATTATTTTTTAAAGACACTGCAATACCTTTTGTAATGTTGTCTTTTTTGAGCAATGATACAATACCGTCTTTTACATTTACGCCAGCCATACCTACGACACCAAAGCATTCAACTGCAACGGTACCGGCATACTGGGCGATTACTTCGTTATCAATGTAGATATTACCCAAATGGGTATTCATGGATGAACTTTTCATGGGAATCCTCCTTACTATGATTTCATGACTTGTATTATTATAACTGGTTTTTATAAAAAATGAAACATAAATTTATGAAAAAAGAACTTGCATATTTTTGCTTACTATGGTATTATACCAATGTTGCGAGTCGAAAGGCTCGTTTTGTAAACAACTAGAAAAACGAGTTGTTCGTTTCGTTAGGAGGTGCAAAGATGGCTAAATGTGATATTTGTGGTAAAGGCGTTCATTTTGGTAATAACGTAAGCCATTCTCATAGAAGATCCAATAGAATTTGGAACTCTAATGTTAGAAGCGTTAAAGCAAAAGTTAATGGAGTAACAAAGTCCATGCACGTTTGCACAAGATGCTTAAGATCTGGTGCTGTAGAAAGAGCCTAATCTTCTACACATTCATATGGTTGATAACAAGCAAACCCATCCGTTGGATGGGTTTTTTTGTTATGGCGACGAGGAAAATACTCGGCGTGCTTGCACGAATGAGCTATTATAATAGCTGCTTCAATCTTTCATATTCTTTATTGATAGCCTGTACCACTTCTTTGTCACCTGCCAGATTATCCGGATGATATATTTTCAGCAGATCCTTATATCTTTTTTTAAGTGCCAGAGTATTTTTTACACCGGCAAACAAAAGTCCCACATCCGAAAACTTAAAACCGCTATTATAAGCCTCTTCTTTTTTTAATCGTGCTTCTTCCTCGCATTTCTTCTTTTCAAATGCTTTTCTGTCTTCATCTAATTGTGCAAAACCACTTTTTAGGATCTGCATTTTTTTATCAAAAAACAATTCATCCTGTTTTAAGCGCTGCTGGGATGCAGAAATTCTCTGATTCAGAACTTTCATCTCATTCTGAAATTGAACCTTTTCATGCAAAAAACGGTTCTGCATTTCCTGCAGTTTTTTCTTTTCATTTTCAATCCGGACATTTTCAGAAAAAAGCCATAGCTTTAATGCCCGCAGCTCTTTTTCAGACGCTTCTTTCTCCAAAAACTCTTCTTCTGTCATCATATAGCGTTTCTCAGAAGTATCGTTTTTATCCGAAAATTCTATGAGATTGGTATCTTCTTCTCTAAATTTGAACGTTTCCATTTGTTAAAATACTCCACTTGTCTTTCGAAGAGACAAACGAAAGAAAGCTTTTAAAGGCAAAAAAGATTATATCCAATGACCAACATGACTGCAATTAATATAATCCCAACAACGGTATTACTGATCAGCATCATCAACAACATGCCTACTGCAACCCAAAATAAAATCAACCCAATAACACGTTTCACAATTTATATCCCTTATACCATCTTATTGGATTATATGACAAACGCCGGAAAAAAATTATTCCGGCGCATTATTATCTGGGAAAGCAATATCAACTACTTCTGAATCCTCCATGGTATTCTTATCAGGTTTCGAAGTAAACTTATCTACCAGATCTGGAATCATATCCAGTATTTTTGTTACCGCATCCTGATTCTTGATATTTACAAGTTTTGTATATCCGTCTTTTATTACCAGCACAGCGCTTGGAGTCATTTTACCGCCCATACCGCCTCCGCCATTATTCTTTTTATCTTCCACACCTGCTCCGGCACCTATTCCGAACGTCACATCTACCAGTGGAAGAATAATGGTATCTCCAATTTGTGTAGCTTCACCAACTACCGTTTTGGTGGAAAGTACCGTATCCATTCCTTTTAAAAGTGAACTTATCACAGATTCAAAATTATGATCTTGCATTTTTAAATCTCCTTCTTAATTTGTGCGAATGATTTCCGAACATCCTGATTAAAGTATAATTTACAAAGTACTTTCACAAAAGGGAATACTCTTATCTTCCCCTTTATTGACAGAAGTGCTTTCAAACAGGGATTTTCAAAATCCGGTCTGACTTCCACGGTTTCCCCCCATACAGAATAGAATATGCCATACACTGCCATCCCATATCCTGTTAAGGAAGGATCATCAAATCCAAACTCCAGACTACCCTTTATACTCTGAGGCTTCAGAGTACTGAGAAGGTAAAGTACCTCCTGCCATACGATACTGCGACTGTTCACCATTTCTTCTGAACGCCACAGTGCAATATATCTCTCAATTGTTTCACGTCCCTGTTTTAGTTTAGCACAGATAGCTTTTATTGTGTACCAGATATTCTTAAGAAAATCCAGAATACTTTTCTTTTCAGTCTTTTCTGTTTTTTCTTTTATTTCTATTTCCTGATGACTTTCAATTTTCTGGTTGCTTTCTGTTTTCTGGTTGCTTTCTGTTTTCTGATTGCTTTCTGTTCTGTTACCAGTATCTGTTTCTCTTGTTTCTGTTTCCTTACTATCCCCGGATTTTTTTTCTTTATCGAGTTCTGATTTTTTTATAGATTGCTTGTTTTTTCCAGTCTTTTTATTACTTTCAGCCTTCTTATTCTTCTCTATCTTTTTACGATCTGAGCGAAATACAGGTATTCCCAGGACACGTAGCACAATTTTGGCTTCTGTATCATATTGAATCTTTCCAAAAAACAGAGGAAACATCCATTTGATCTTACAGGAAAGGCTGGGGGACTCTATATAGGATACATCGCCCTTATACCGCAGTGGCACAAACAAAACACATGCCAGTATCAAAAGCAATATCCCTAAAACAACAAGTAATATGATTCCGACTATTTTCAAAAGTAATAATATAATGTGAAACATATATCTCCATACAGGGATATTATTCCCTTTGTGATAAATAATATTTCAGATCACAGTTATGATTTTCATGAAAGCATTCTTCGGTGATCTGCCTGATGATTTCTATCGCTCCATTATAGGTTGCAGCTATTCCTATGATCATCCTGGGATTTTTACGATAAAAGTTTTGCAAAAGAACCGGACTGTAATATATTTCAAGCTGGTCCGGTCCTTCACACAAAGTAACCAGATAAACCGGTTTCATCTTACGAAAAGACACTTTGACATGCCATTTGATTTGATTCCTTTTTTTCTCCGGTATATTCTCATCCCAGTAAAAATATTTGTAAAACTTTTGCATAAAAGTTCCTCTAACCTATCTGTATTCATGGATATCATATCACGATACAAACACTTTATCCACGAAATATTTTTTATTTCAAAAGAAATGATTGTAAAGACATCTAAAAAAGCGTACTATATTATGAAATGTTTTTTATGTATAATATATATAAAATTTATAATGTCTGTAAAACAATGAAAGAGGAATATCGTTATGGGAAACGATAAAATGAAAAAAATCAACATTGTATATAATTCTTCACTGGCTATGTTTAAAAATATGCTTTCCGGCGTAATAAACGGTACCTGTGATCTTGATATCAACACTTTTCTGCATATCAATGTAAGCATGCAGAACTGCGTCAGCTCATCAGAAGAATTAATAGAATATATTTATGACCGTCCGTTAAAAAACGATGAGATGATCTACTCCCACTGCTTAAATTGTGGATTATTATCAGGCATTTTTGCAAAATGGACTGATTTTTCAGAAGATGAAATAAATGATATCATGATCAGCGGCTTTTTGATTGATTTTGGACTCCTGCTTATTCCAAATGAAATTGTAATGAAAAATGAGAAATTAACAGATTTGGAATTTTTACATATAAAAGGTCATCCCATGAAAGCTTTTCAGTTTTTGTCGGATAAAAATGTACCAGATACAGTTTTAAAAGCCATTTTAATGCATCACGAAAAATGTGATGGCAGCGGTTATCCTTCTAAACTGAAAGAAAACCAAATTTCCAGATATGCAAAACTTCTTTCTATTACAGATACCTATGAAGCACTGACCTCTGACAGAACTTACCGATCGGCAAAAAATACTTTTGAAGCAGTACAAATTATGATACAGGAAAAAGGAAAATATGATTCTGAAATGCTTTCCAAAATTTTATCTAAAATTGCTTTGATGCAGATCGGGAAAGTAGCAACACTTTCGGATGGCAAAGAAGGAAAAATCATTATGATCAATCCAAATGATGTTTCCAAACCTGTTTTGAAAACAGAACAAAACGAAATCATAAATCTTAACCTGAAAAAAGATCTGTCTATCGTATCCTGCAAATAATTTCAAATATGAACTATTTTAAAAACGAGGCTGTTACTTTAACGAATAAGAATCCGCGAAAGTACAGCCTCATTTTTACTTTTTAAACCATTGATTTTTTTTCTTTAGTTCTAAATACTCATGATAAGCTTTTTCAAGAATCTGCTTTTCGTTCGCAAACTTTAACAAATGATAGGCTTCATGATATTTGTAATATCCAGAATCCACAAAGAATTCTTCACGCTGTGGTTTACTATAATAACTGTCGGCCATCATCAGATACCAATGTACATCCTTGTCTACAACATCGTCCGGTACATTGAACGTATATTCGCTTTTCCCGATATACTTCATGATGGTTGCTTTTGCACCTGATTCTTCCAGTACTTCTCGAAGAGCTGTCTGTTTATACTCTTCCCCGTCTTCAACAGTTCCTTTTGGTAATACCCATCCTTCATACTTATTCTTGTAATTCTTATAAAGCAGAAGAATCTTACCCCGGAAAATAACCACACCGCCGCAACTGGTTGCTTCAATCATTGCAATACCTCCGTATGGTGTGTTCAATTACTTATTACAAAGTATAATGCAAAAGGACATGTTACGCAAGGTATAAGATATTCCAACCCGGAAACAAGACCTATTCCCTGTGATTACTGAAATAAGCATCAAATACTCTTCTGGCAATAGGAACTGCATGATCCCCACCGGAACCGGCTCCCTCTATGATAACTGTCACACAGACCTGAGGATCCTCTGCCGGTGCAAATCCGGTAAACCAGGCATGGGAATCGCTCTCGCTATTGTATTCAGCTGAACCGGTTTTCCCTGCAGCAGTATATAATTGTCCGGATAATTTGGTTGCAGTACCATTTTCAACCACTTCCGTCATAAGTTCCGTTAAAATTTGAGATGTATCACTATCCATAAGCCTCTTGGAACTATTGGAAGAAAATTTTTTCATAATGGCACCGTTATTATTTTCAATCCGGTCCATCACATAAGGATATTTTAAAACACCCTCATTTGCGATCGCGCATGTGATCATATTCATATGAAGGGGTGTAACCAAAGTCTCCCCTTGTCCGATAGAGGTTTGAATCTTATTTTCTGCGGAACTATCCGGGTCTGCATTGATCATGCTGACCGATGACTCCATGTCAAAGGGAAGCTTTTGTCCAAACAGTAACTGATCCAGAGTTTTATCAAATGCATTCCAATCGATTTTTGTAGAAATATTGGCAAATGAAGAATTGCATGACTTAGCAAAAGATTTCTTCAAGTCCACATATCCATGATTGACACCGTGGTAGCATTTGATTTTGGATCCATCTATGGTAATAG
This sequence comes from Lachnospiraceae bacterium, assembly GCA_051880335.1. Taxonomy (GTDB): domain Bacteria; phylum Bacillota; class Clostridia; order Lachnospirales; family Lachnospiraceae; genus 1XD8-76. Next base: position 4,936 of record JBJENT010000076.1, on the reverse strand, counting down.
AACCGTTACAGGTAAAATGATAATTCTGGTACGTATCCGGATTTTCCTTCAGATACTCCAGAGCTGTAACAATTTTAAAGGTAGATCCCGGTGGGTAAAGTCCCTGAGTGGCACGATTTAGTAACACACTGGATTCATCATCTTCTATCAGATCTTCCCAGACCGATGCGATTTCATTGGGATCAAATCCCGGCTTCGACACCATGGCTAGCACCTCTCCGGTTTTAGGATTTGTAGCAATGATAGCCCCATCGTACACACCAAGGGCGTTGTATGCAGCTTCCTGCATGCTTGTCTCCAACGTAGTATAAACGCTGTCACCGGGATTTTTTTGATTGGCAATATTATTGTTCATTTTTTCATTTAAAGGAGCATTGGACTGAATCAGATAATAATTTGCCAGTGCTTCAACCCCGGTTTTTCCTTTGGTCGAATATCCAACCACATGAGAAAAAACTTCCCCGTAGGGATACTCACGCACTTCCGAGCCATCATCCTGTACAACAGTTTTCGCTAAAACATCACCATCTTTTGAATAAATGCTTCCTCTTCTGTTTTGCAGAACCAGCATTTGCTGACCTGCATTATAACTGTTATTGATCATAACTTCTTCATGAGTATACACATAGAAGCAGATATAGCTCATCATGGCAAGAAAGATACAGACAAAAGTATAGGTAACAAACAGAATTTCCCTGTTCTTTGATTTTTTCTTCTTTTTGCTACTGTTCTTGCTGTCTTTCCTGCTGTCCGTCATCTTCCGGTTGTCTTTCCCCTTCCGGTTGTCTTGACCGGCGGAAGGCAGGTTCTGATTCAGTTGTCTCTCTTCTGGTTGCTTTTTGTTTTCTTCTTGCACTTTTAGCCCCTTCATCAAGTCTGATCATAAACAGACCTTCTATAATGGAAAACATAATTAAAGTAGTCAATACGGAACTGCCACCATAGCTGACAAGCGGCAGCGTAACACCGGTTAATGGTATAAATTTTGTATCTCCACCAATGGTCAAAAAGATCTGGAAGATATACAAAACGCCAAGTCCAAACGCCACAAGCTGGTAAAATCTGTCTTTCAATTTCATGGATATATTCATAAACATGATAAAACTGCTGAGGCAGATTAAGATCAGGCAGAGCCCCACAATGAGTCCCATTTCTTCCACTACTGCAGAAAAAATAAAATCCTGTTCTACAAAGGGAATATCATCCGGAGCTCCTTTAAAAAGGCCCAGACCAAACAATTCTCCTCTTCCCAGAGAAAACAGAGACTGCGTAATCTGATATCCATCTCCGTCTATGACGGACCAGGGATCACGCCATGCCTGTACTCTTGTCTGAATATGGGAAAAAATCTGATACGCAACAATAGACGCTGCACATCCTCCACCTAATCCCAGCAGCAGATAACGAATCTTATGGGTAGCCAGATATACCATTAAAACATAGGTTACAAAAAAGATAAGTGCTCCACCCAGATCTTTTGAAACAACTAAAATGAGAACATGTACTGCTGCTACCAACGTGACATAAACCACATGAAGAAAGGTAGAGGATTGATATAACGCACTTGCAATAAAAAATACAAATACAATCTTCACAAATTCAGAAGGCTGAAATGTAATACCGGCTATGGTATAGGAGATTTTGGATCCATTGGTTATAGAGCCCAGCAGCAACACTATCCCTAAAGAAATAATCCCAATCAAAGCATATAACCAGCTTAGATTTTTTAAGAATTTCATTTTATAGATAAAATGTGGAATAATCATGGAAATCACAAGTGAAATAACCACAATGATAAACTGCTTCATGGCTTTTTCAAAACTGAGCCTGGTCAAAATAATAAAGCCAATGGTAAGAAGCATACACATATTATGAACAATCAGTCTGTTCAGGGTAGGATAAAATAATTCAAATAATACCAGTGTTGCAAAAATGGCCAGCTGCTGAAATGCATAAAAGAATAAATACTGTAGCTCTCCGGTCTGTACGCAGATCGTAAGAAATGCGGAAAAATGAAAGAAAAACATCAGAATAATCTGTCTGGTGTATATCCCTTTTCTTCTTTCTTCATCCTGAAATCGGAAAACAGCAAAACATTCATAGGTATATAAAGCCAGAAAAATGGCTATAAAATATTTCGATAATGCGATTACATAGTGTTCCATGGGTTTATTGTACGCCTCGTCTCATATGCCCGTTTGTCACCTCAAAAGGTAATGTTACTTTTTCACAATGCTTTCTACTTGGATTAGATGAAATCAAATCTTTAAAAGTTTGAATCACAAGCGCTGCATCTTTTCCCGACTCATCAGAAAAATCGATTCTAAAATGACCTATTCCATCTTCCAAAAGCATCCAGATAGAATCATGCAGGGATGTGGGCAGATAATTATATATCATATTATAACAATGATTACAGTTGGTATAAACGGAAAAATCATGTCCCATTCTGTCTTTCATGAAAAGCAGTTCCTGCCTGTTATGATTGCATTTTTCCGTCGTTAATTTCAGACAATTTGCTGTGACCATAAGCGGTGCTTTTCCATATACGACCATATCTACAAGGTCCACATTTTCCCCCAATGCTTTGCAGACCGTTCTGATCTCTCCACTGTTTAATTCAAGAGGAAGTGTTACACGATCCAGATCATGGCAAAGGTATTCTACACACCGGCTGTTCCATGCATACAATCCGGCATCTCCTATTACACTTCCGGTAAAAGAAGACTGTTTAACATATTCCAGAGCGTCCAGACTATTGCAGGAAATCACATCCGGTTTAAGAGCTATCATTTCGTTTACTTTCTCCAGATATTTCTCATCATGCAGTCTGATGATTTCCGGCAGTTTTATTCCCCATTTTTTCTGTTCTGATAATGTTTTCAACTCAAAGGATGAAATCATGTCATCATATATTAGATCACTGTCTATCAAAACAGTATCGGCTTCCGATATAAGAGCAGCATTAAACTGATCCCGGTTCATAACAGAAACGATAAGTTCCTGGCTTTTTCCAACATGAAATTCCGGTTCTTTTTCCGATACAGAAACTTCCGGGCAATCCAATCCATAAAGCTGATTTATTTTCTCATAAACTTTTTGAATCAGTGCTCTACGGAATTCATTTAAAACCTTGACCGGTACAAACAGATCACTTTCCATCTGTATATCACATTTGTCCAGAACAAAGGAAGTATTTCCCAATTTAGACATCTGCTTTTTGATGTCCTCTGCTGTTGCAGCTCGATTTAAGGCCTGCCCAACCACAGCACCTTCCAATTCACAGGTAATCTGTTCACAGGTTACATTTCTTTTTTCGTTATGAAAAAAAGATGGCATACAGACCTGTATTTTCCCATATATAGGCTTATCCTTCTGCAGGCAAATGTTTAATGAAACAGGAATTTTAGGAAGTTCCCGGAGATATTTTTCCCTTAAAAACTGAAGTTTTTTCTCATCGGTACCATTATATCCCGGTTGTGATAAGGTAATCATATCCCTTCCACGTGGTTTATCATAATATCCATTTCCTGTTTCGCTTCGTATATAAAGCTGCCTCAGGAGCTCCATATCCTTTTCATCAACATGGAACCCTTTAGGATTCTGCTGATACAGATCAATATATTTTCGATAAAGGGATACCACACCTGCAACATATTCCGGCTTTTTCATACGTCCTTCAATTTTAAAAGAATCGATTCCTGCATCGATTAATCGTGGAATATCCAAAAGAGTATTCATATCTTTCAGGCTGAGATAATACTGCTCTTTTCCCTGAATCCGGTATGGTAACCGGCATGGCTGAGCACAGCGTCCTCTGTTACCACTGCGTCCTCCGATAAAACTGCTCATAAGGCATTTTCCGGAATAGCAATAACACATGGCTCCATGAATAAAGGCCTCGATTTCCAGATTGGTTCTTTTTTTAATCTCGCAGATTTCATGCAAAGAAAGCTCCCGGGAAGGAACAATTCTTTTACAGCCTTTTTTCTTTAAATAGTCTGCACCGTATACACCGGTTATAGTCATCTGTGTACTGGCATGAAGTTCCAGAGAAGGGAATGTCTCCTGAAAAAAAGAAAATACACCAAGATCCTGTATAATAGCTCCGTCCAGCCCGGCAGAGACATAAGGATTCATATAGTCATATAATTCACCAAACTCTTCTTCTTTGACCAGTGTATTTACAGTCATATAAACCTTTACATCCCACAAATGGGCCAGATGAATCACCTGAATCAAAGTTTCTTCAGAAAAGTTATCTGCATAGGCTCTGGCACCGTATTTATTTCCGGCTAAATAAACAGCATCCGCTCCAGCATTTACAGCCGCTAAAAAGCTCTCATAATTACCGCAGGGAGCTAACAATTCTACTTTTTTCATTCATATCCCCTATAACAGAGCCGAGATATGCTTTGCGAATCTCGCTCTGATCAGCAGTCGTCAAATACTCTTACGTGCAAGCACGATGAGTATTTTCCTCGTTGCCATAACAAAATAAATGGCTGTCATGTAATGACAGCCAAATAAAAACAAATCTTACTAAGAATTCTTCTTGGATTCTTTCAATTCCGTCTCCAGTCGAATAATCTTTTTTGCATTCTCATTTAAGTCCGCATTCAGATTCTTAACATTTTTTTCCATATTTTCAATTTTAATCTGGTAAGAAATCAATTCATGTTTTAAATCATACAGTTCTTTTTCTTTTGCTTTGATTTCTTCTTCCAAAAGATCGATCTGTTTTTTAGACTTAAAGTAATCATCTGCAATGTTAATCTGCAATAAGACATTCTGGTAATCCAAAGACAGCTTTTTAAAACTATCTATTTTATTATATTCCGCCATCTTATTGTTAATATAACTGGCAACTTTCTGAAAGTATTCTTCACCTTCATACCCGCTTAGAGTATATACTTTGCCGCCAATCAGAACTTCC
>JBJENT010000075.1:0-3648 GCA_051880335.1 Lachnospiraceae bacterium | reverse complement strand
GAGGAGTTTGTAAAGGAACTAAAATTGTTGGAACCCTTTGGCGTGGGAAACCCCAAACCTGTATTTGCCCAGAAAGAGGTGCTTTTGCAAAGAGTACGGGTAGTGGGAAAGCATAGTAATGTGGCAAGGATGCAGATCCTGGATGACCGGGGAGAAAGAAGAGAGATGGTATATTTTGGAGATATTCCGGAATTTAAGGCCTTTCTGCAGCAGAAATATCCCGTGGATGCCGAGAATGTCTTTTCATCCGGAATGGCCGGGATACCGGTTACCATGACCTATTACCCTTCTGTAAATGAGTACCGGGGAGAGAGAAGTATTCAACTGGTCATGACAAATTATTGTTAAGATGACCGGAAATATGTTATCTTATAAAGAGGTATGTTAGAAAGAGGTATTTTATATAACATTTTATTTCCATGTCATATGATATAGATGAAATAGAGATATTTATAACAAGGAGAGGCGCAAATATGTTTACCTGTAAAGAATTGATCGACAAGCTGGAATATGAATGCATTCGGGGAAACTTGGATGTTCCGGTAACGGAAGTGGTTTACGACTCCAGGAAAATCGAAAAAGGATGTATGTTTGTATGCGTACAGGGAGCCAATTTCGATGGACATAGTAAGGCAGCGGAGGCAGCTGAAAAGGGTGCAGCTGTGCTGATCGTAGAAAAGGATGTTGAGCTTCCGGAAGATGCGGAGATAACGGTGATCCGGGTAGAAAGTACCAGGTATGCCATGGCCTTTATTGCGGCAGCATATTATGGACACCCGGGAGACAAATTAAAAGTGATCGGAGTGACGGGGACCAAGGGAAAAACCACCACTACATATCTTGTGAAATCGATTCTGGAGCATGCAGGTTATAAAGTGGGTCTTGTGGGAACCATTGAAGCGATTATTGGAGAGAAGCATATTCCGGCCAATAATACCACACCGGAATCCTATGTGCTTCAGGAATATTTTAAGGAAATGGTGGATGCAGGCTGCCAGATCTGTGTGATGGAGGTTTCCTCCCAGGGACTTATGCTTCACAGAACCCAGGGATTTACCTTTGAACTGGGGATTTTTACCAACATAGAGCCGGATCATATTGGTCCCAATGAGCATGAAAGCTTCGAGGATTATATGGCCTGTAAAGGGTTGCTTTTTAAGCAGTGTCGCACCGGTATCGTGAACAGCGATGATAAACATTGGAAGGATGTAGTAAAGGGACATACATGTAATCTGGAAACCTTTGGAATGGGGGAAGATGCCAGCATTCAGGCGAAAAACCTGGAGCTGGTGAAAAAGCCCGGTGAGCTTGGAGTGGAATTTGATGTAAAAGGTCTGATGGATTTCCACGTGGAAGTAACCACACCCGGACGGTTCAGCGTATATAATGCACTGACTGCCATTGCCATCTGCAGGCATTTCGATGTTTCCCAGGAGGATATTCAGAAAGCCCTGTTACAGGCTAAAGTAAAGGGACGAATTGAGATGGTAAAGGTATCCGATGATTTTACGCTGATGATTGATTATGCCCATAATGCAATGGCTTTGGAAAGTCTTTTGACTACGTTAAAGGAATACGAACCAAACCGACTGGTATCTTTATTTGGATGTGGCGGAAACCGTTCCAAATTGAGACGCTATGAGATGGGAGAGGTAAGTGGAAAACTGGCAGATCTTACCATTATTACTTCAGATAATCCACGTTTTGAAGAGCCTCTGGATATCATCGCCGATATTAAAATCGGTATGGCAAAGACAGATGGAGCTTTTGTGGAGATCCCGGATCGTAAGGAAGCCATTCGTTATGCCATTAAAAATGGTCAGCCCGGGGACATCATTGTTCTTGCAGGAAAAGGCCATGAAGATTACCAGGAGATCAAAGGGGTCCATTACCCTATGGATGAGAGAGTATTGATTCAGGAAATCCTGAAAGAAGAAGGAATGAACTAAGGATTGTATGCAAAAGTGATCGTGGATATCTCCCACGAAAATGTAGATAGACCTTTTGAATATAGAATACCGGACAGACTGGAAGACAAAATCCATGTGGGAAGCAGTGTGATCATACCTTTTGGAAAAGGCAGTACCAGAAGACAGGGATATGTAATAGAACTTGTTTCGGAGCCGGAATTTGATCCTTCCAGAATCAAGGATATTCTGGAACCCGCATCAGAGGATGTGCCCATTGACAGTGTGATGATCCGGCTTGCCTGGTGGATGAAAAACACCTACGGTTCTACCATGATCAGTGCACTGAAAACCGTTCTGCCATCCAGAACCAAAAAGAAAAGTCTGGAAAAAAAGGTAATACACCGCCTGGTGGATGGGAAAGCTGTTTCAGAAGCACTTTTTGAAGCCGGGAGAAAGCACCAGAAAGCCAAAGTACGGGTGCTGCAGGAGCTGTTGACAGAAGAAAATCTCCCCTATGAACTGGTAAAAGAAAAGCTTCATGTGACGCAGAATACCTTGTCCAGTCTGGAGAGACAGGGACTGATCACCATCGATGTTACCAGAGTGTATCGGAATCCGGTAAAAGCCGGCCCTCAGAATGCTTCGATTCGAAAATTAAGTGATTCCCAGCAGCATATTGTGGATCAGATCATGCAGGACTTTGATGAAGGACAGAAGAAAACCTATCTGATTCATGGAATTACAGGCAGCGGAAAGACGGAAGTATATATAGAACTGGTGGCTGAATGCTTAAAAAGAGGAAAACAGGCAATTGTTCTGATTCCGGAAATTGCATTGACCTACCAAACGGTCATGCGTTTTTATAAACGACTTGGAGACCGGGTTTCGGTGATGAATTCTACACTGTCTCCCGGGGAAAAATATGATCAGTGCGAGCGGGCGAAAAAAGGGGATATTGATATCATCATTGGCCCCAGGTCTGCACTGTTTACACCGTTTCCCAGATTGGGACTGATCATCATAGATGAGGAACATGAGCCTTCTTATAAAAGTGAGACCATGCCCAAATACCATGCCAGAGAGACTGCAAAGGAACTGGCGAGGCTCCATGGAGCCAGCGTGGTGCTGGGATCGGCAACCCCATCGCTGGATAGTTATTATCAGGCGAAAATGGGACAGTATACCTTGTTCCACCTGACAGAGCGCCTGACCGGAAATACTCTGCCCCAGGTAGAAATAGCGGATCTGCGGAAAGAACTGAAAGAAGGAAACCGGTCCATTTTCAGCAGAAAGCTGGATCAGCTTATGGAGCAAAGACTCCGGGCCGGCGAACAGACGATGCTGTTTTTAAACCGGAGAGGTTATGCAGGTTTTGTATCCTGCAGAGCCTGCGGGCATGTGATGAAGTGTCCCCACTGTGATGTGTCTTTATCGGAACATATGGGAGGAAGGCTGGTCTGTCATTATTGCGGATATGAGCAGCCTATGGTGCATCAGTGTCCGGAATGTGGTTCCAAATATATTCTGGGCTTTAAGGCAGGTACAGAAGCCATAGAACAAAAACTTCATGAAAGGTTTCCCTCTGCCAGAATCCTCAGAATGGATGGGGATACTACAAAGAAGAAAGAAAGCTATGAAGCAATTTTATCCGCTTTTTCCGATGGACAGGCAGATATCCTGTTAGGAACCCAGATGATCGTCAAGGGACATGATTTTCCGAATGTGACTCTGGTGGGAA
>JBJENT010000074.1:0-19296 GCA_051880335.1 Lachnospiraceae bacterium | reverse complement strand
AGGAATACCATCAGCAGTGTAAGAAGTGCATACAGGTTAAACGGAATGGTACTTAAGAACAGCTGAAATCCTGTTAATGAGCTGTCTTCCGGTACGTATGAGTTTACCGCTGCTGCCCAGCTGGAAATCGGTGCGATGATACATACCGGTGCTGCTGTTGCATCAATGATGTATGCCAGTTTTGCTCTGGATACTTTAAACTTGTCTGTTACAGGTCTCATAACAGAACCTACTGTCAGACAGTTAAAATAGTCATCTACAAAGATCAGAATCCCAAGACCTGTTGTTGCTGCCAGCGCACTTTTCTTGGATTTGATTCTCTTGGTTGCCCAGTTTCCGTATGCAGCAGATCCACCGGATTTCTGCATCAGAACGATAATCATACCAAGAAGTACGTCGAAGATAATGATATTCAGATCCATACTGTCTGTCATCGTTGTGAATAATGTTTCAAAAGTTCCCCATGGCTGAAATCCTGCTGTAAAAAGTGCTCCCAGAAGTACACCACAAAACAGAGAGCTGTATACCTCTTTTGTGATAAAAGCAAGCAGAATCGCTACGATTGGCGGAACTAATGACCACCATGTTCCATACATATAAGACTCCTCCTTTGTTTTACAAATTATGTTTATTTTACACGCTTTAGCGCGTAGATGCAATAAAGAGATAAAAGAAAATACAGTCCTTCCCGTCGAAAGACTGTTTTTCTCACAATATAAATAGAATACGCAGGAAAATCCTCAGATGGTGGAAGCATCTGAGGATCATCTGCCATATAGGGTCACCCCTATATGACATTTCCTGCATATACTAAACTAGGGAATTAGATGTAGCCTTATTCAACATCCTGCAGAGCATCGTAGTTTTCTTCTCCGGTACGGACTTTCACTACTTTCTCTACACCGTATACAAAGATCTTTCCGTCGCCGATATGGCCTGTATATAAAGCTTTCTTTGCTGCTTCAATCACAGATTCTACGGAAATCTTACTGATCACAACATCCACCTGAATCTTAGGAAGAAGTGTTGCATCCATCTCAACTCCACGATAATATTCGCCGGCACCTTTCTGGATACCACAACCCATTACCTGTGTTACGGTCATACCGGTTACACCCAGGTCATTCAGTGCCTTCTTCAGTACATCAAATCTGGACAGTTTCACGATGATAGTAACTTTATGCATATTTGCGGTAAATACCGGTGCTCCTGTTTCTGTAACAGTACTTGTCTGAGCAACCACCGGAACTGCTGCATCGATTTTTGCTTCACCGGCTTTTGTATAATCGCTTTCTCCAAGATCTGTATTTTCATTTGCATATGTAATAGCAGAGGACATATCGGAAATAGCAAATCCCGCATATGCACTTGGAAGACCATGTTCTGTTGCATCCAGACCGACGATCTCTTCCTCTTCTGATACACGAAGACCAAAAACAGCCTTAATGATCAGGAATGTAATGGTAATGGTAACTGCTGTCCAGGCAGCAACACTTAAAAATCCAATAAACTGTAATCCTAATAATTCGAATCCGCCACCGTAGAACAGACCAACCAGTTCTGTTCCGGAAGCATTTGCAATGCTGTATCCAGGTGCTGTGTTGGTTGCGAAAAGACCAACTGCCAGAGTACCCCAGATACCGTTTAAGCAGTGAACTGCTACTGCACCAACCGGATCATCTACATGAATCACATTATCACAGAACCAAACACCAAATACTACAAGTACGCCGGCAACTGCGCCGATTACGATAGCACCAAAGCAGTCTGTTACATCACAAGGTGCTGTAATAGCTACCAGACCTGCAAGTGATGCATTCAAACACATGGAAACATCAGGTTTGCCATATTTTACCCAGGTAAGGATCATACATACAACAGTTGCTACTGCAGGTGCTACTGTTGTTGTCAGGAAAATGGAACCAAGCTGTTCCACAGAAGTAGCTGCTGCACCGTTAAAACCATACCAGCCAAGCCAAAGGATGAAGCATCCCAGACAGCCGATCGGGAGGTTATGGCCCGGGAATGCATTCACTTTGACGATATCCCCTTTGTCGTTTTTCACGAATTTACCAATACGAGGTCCCAGAATCGCTGCACCAATCAATGCAGAAATACCTCCGACCATATGGATTGCACAAGAACCTGCAAAATCATGGAAGCCCATCTGTGAGAGCCAGCCACCGCCCCAGATCCAATGTGCTTCAATTGGATAAATCAGAGCGGAGATTACTGCGGAATATACACAATAGGATAAGAACTTTGTACGTTCTGCCATTGCTCCGGATACGATAGTTGCTGTTGTAGCACAAAATACTAAGTTAAATACAAAATTTGACCAGTCAAAATTTGCATAGCTTGTAAATATATCAAATCCCGGTTTTCCGATCAGACCGATCATATCCTCGCCCAGCAATAAGCTGAAACCGATCAGGATAAATACTACAGTACCGATACAGAAATCCATCAGATTCTTCATCAGGATATTTCCTGTATTTTTTGCTCTGGTAAAACCAGCTTCTACCATAGCAAATCCGGCCTGCATCCAGAATACCAGTGCGGCACCGATCAGGAACCAAACACCAAAGACTTGACCACTTACTAATTCCCTTAATTCTTCTGTCATAACTTTTTCCTCCTTATGTTTTTTATCCCCTATTTCAGGTACTCCTCACTGTTACGACTATCTCCTCTTTTCGTCATAACTACCTAAAATAGAGGACCAACAGAGATTACTCCACATCTCTATCAAACATGCGTCATAGGACACAAAACAAATAAAAAAAGCGCCACGAGGTTTCCCTCATAGCGCCTTTGCTTTTGTTATTTGCTAATCTAACACCTTTGTTTTATCCTGTCAACACTGTTTTTTATTTTTGATAAAAATCCTAAAAATCTTGACCTTTCTAAAAAAATCTTTGTTAAACTTTTCTAGTACCGCAGCAGGTATCTGTCATACATGGTCTTCTCTATCTTCTTCTTTTCCACAAATTGAAACCCCAATTTCCTGCACAGATGCTCAGACGCAGTATTTTCTGCTTCCATCAGAACCTGAATCTGTTCAAACCCCAGCTGATCTTTTCCATACTGTAATATTTCCCGGCACACTTCTTCTGCCAGTCCTTTTTTCTGCCAGGGAACAGCAATCATATAACCAAGCTCCGGATCTTCGAATCCCTCTCTCATGGATAATCCTGCTCTTCCTATTACTTCTCCGGTCTCCTTCAGGCATACAGTCCACATACCGAATCCATAAAATGCATATACCTTGTCCCGATAGTCTCTGATATATTGTCTTTCTTCCTCCGGATCCTCAAATAAATCTTCCATATATTCTGTAATAGATCTTTCCTTATATATTTTATAGAAAGCTTCCAGATCATCTACTGTGGTTTCACGGATAAAACATCTTTTTGTTTCACATATGCTCCAGGGCAGTCCATGATATCTCTGATAAACCTTTTCCAGATAATCCTCCTCTGCATCCTGCCAGGCTGTCACTGCATACCGTACTCCCGGATAATCCCGTCCATCTTTTAAAACAGCAACCACTGCAGCCTTTTTTTCTATATAATAAGTACATACCTGTGGCATATCCGAAAGGACCAGGATTTTTTGTTCTTCATCCGCTATTTCTTCTTTATATAAATCAATCTGAGGCAGTGTTTTAAAATACTGCTCCGCCTGCAGCTGCTCTTTCTTATCTTCCAGTACAATTTTTAATGTGATCACGTGATTCCTCCGGATTATTTCTACCAGCAATAAACAGAATTTTTTATCATTATAATAAAAAGAATATTTCTACCCTAAAAATGAAAAGGGCATTTCTATGGAATATAGACTTATCTATTGAAATAAAATATGAAAATCGTTTAATATATTATAAGATATTATATATAGAAAGGGCAAAATATTATGGCACAAAATCCAATTGTTACATTTACCATGGCAGATGGCAGTGTGATCAAAGCTGAACTTTATCCTGAAATCGCACCGGTTTCTGTTCAAAATTTTATTTCTTTAATTCAGAAGAATTTCTATGACGGTCTGATCTTCCATCGCGTTATCCGCGGTTTTATGATTCAGGGAGGTGACCCGGAAGGCACGGGAATGGGAGGTCCCGGCTACAGTATTCGTGGTGAATTCGCACAGAATGGTTATGAGAATGAATTGAAACACACAGAAGGTGTTCTTTCCATGGCGCGCTCCATGCATCCCAATTCAGCAGGAAGCCAGTTCTTTATCATGCATAAGACATCGCCCCATCTGGATGGAGCATATGCGGCATTTGGAAAAGTAATCGAAGGTATGGACGTGGTAAACAAAATCGCTGAAACTCCAACCGATTATATGGACAGGCCCATGCAGGATCAGGTCATGAAAACAGTTACGGTAGAAACCTTTGGAGAAACCTATCCGGAACCGGATAAAATTCACCTGGGATTCTAGTCATGTTAACAATTTGTTCATATTCATTTAAAAAAAACTTCATTTCGACATCATTTTTTAGACAAAACTAATGTATATACTACAGATATAAGATAACAACAGAGCATTCAAAGTTATCTGATGAATATGAATTTATCGTTTATCAAATATAAATAACTTTTTCATAATAAGTGCCAAGTAAAGCAATGCTTTACTTGGCATCCTCCCTTTTATGGGGATTTTTTCTAAAAAAGCTCCTATTTTCTCTCTGATTTCTTCCTTTTTTTACAAAATTTTTATAATTTCCTATTCTGTTATTGCCAACATCCTTTTCTCATGTTAGAATTCCGAATAAGTATTAAATCTTCACAAAGAGGTGAAAAGCCGAGGAGCTACTTTTCACCTGCATATGGTTGTAAAGCAGCAGATAATCTTTGGATTATCTGTTTTTTTATTTTCATATACCTATTCTATATACGAAAACTTTTCCATTTTGATTTGTTTTGCTATATGGAAGCCCTGTGAAGAATATATTTTTAAAACGGAGGGATATATTATGTTAGAAACAATTACTAACGTCAATGGCTTTATTAATGGTCTCGTTTGGGGCTGGCCAGCCCTGATCCTGCTTGGATTCGTTGGTGTCTTAATGACATGTCTCACAAAATTTTATCAGGTTGGACATTTTGGTCACTGGATGAAAAACACTTTAGGTGCTATTTTCAAAGACAAAGATGTAACCGGTCACACAAAAGACCGTTCCATTTCTCAGTTCCAGTCTCTTTGTACTGCATTAGCAGCTACCGTTGGTACCGGTAATATCGTTGGTGTTGCAGGTGCTATCGCAACCGGTGGTCCTGGTGCTGTATTCTGGATGTGGCTCATCGCTTTCTTTGGGATGATGACTAACTATTCTGAAAACGTACTTGGTATTTTATATCGTCGTAAAGATGCTAAAGGTGAGTGGCATGGTGGTGCAATGTACTACTTAAGAGATGGTCTCGGTGCTAAGAAAGGCTGCAAAACAATCGGTCTGGTTCTGGCATGGCTGTTCTCACTGTTCTGCTTACTGGCATCCTTCGGTATCGGTAACATGAGTCAGGTTAACTCCATGGTATCCAATGTATACTCTGCATTTGGTATTCCTACTATTGCAACCGGTATTTTCCTGGTTATCGCTGTTGGTCTTGTTATCTTAGGTGGTCTTAAGAGAGTTGCCAGCATTACAGAAAAACTGGTTCCTTTCATGGTTGTCCTGTACTTCATCGGAACAATTATCATTATCTGTCTTAATATCACAAGCATTCCTGCTATTTTTGCTGCCATCTTCAAAGGTGCTTTCTCTGTAAAAGCAGTAGCAGGCGGTGGATTTGGTGCAGGTATCGCACTGGCTATGAAAATGGGCTTCAAACGTGGTGTATTCTCCAACGAAGCCGGTCTTGGTTCTTCTGTAATGGTTCATTCCAGTTCTAACGTAAAAGAGCCTATCCGTCAGGGTATGTGGGGTATCTTCGAAGTATTTGCTGATACGATTATCGTTTGTACTTTAACAGCTATTACTATTCTTGGTTCCGGTGCCATTGATTTAAGTACCGGCGAAGCAATTCCAAGTGTATTAGAAGAAATCGGTGGTTCTTCCGCTCTGATGAGCTATGCTTTCGGTAATGTATTTGGTGTTTTCGGTCGTGGCTTTATTGCTATCGCAATTCTGTTATTTGCTTACTCTACTGTACTTGGCTGGAGTCACTATGGTGCAACAGCTTGTCGTTATCTGTTCGGTGAAAAACTGGGCGATGCTGCTGTATGGGTATACAGAGTTGTATTCGTACTCATCGTTTTAGCAGGTTCCCTTATGGAAGCTCAGCTTGCATGGGATATTTCCGATACCTTTAATGGTTTGATGATGATCCCGAACTTGATTGGTGTTCTGGTTCTTTCTCCAATGGTTGCAAAATGTACAAAGAACTACGTAGACCGTCATATGAAGAACAAAGTTGTTGAGCCAATGCTTTCTGTATGGGATGACATCCAGGCTGAACATGCTGCAGCTGTAAAAGAAGGCGCAGAATAAAACTTATACCGTACATACTTAAGGGGGCATACATTGCCCCCTTTCTTTATGCAAAAAGAACTTGCCTCTTTCACCAAGTACATTCCGTAAAGTGGCGTCTTTTTAGGGATGCTGCGAGAGAGCTCTACAGGAAGTTTTTTCAGCTTGCAAAATATTATCTCAGGGCCTTTTTTATAGGTAGTATGTTTTTCCACAGATGAACTGCGGGAGCGGTGCGTCCTCTTCCTACAGACACTGGGGAAAAAATCCTAAGATTGCCCGCCGCAGAAAACGAAATCTCTATTGGAGACGACATTTCAAAACGCGACTTACGTCTTGAACGGGTTGAAATGTCGTCTCAGTTTCGTTTTCTGCGGCGGGCAATCTTTATACGGATTTTTACCAACAGTGTCTGTAGGAAGAGGACACACCGCTCCCACTGTACAGCTTTGGAAAAATATACTTAATCGAAAATAAAGAAGGCCCTGAGATATAAAATATTTTGCCGATGATAAAAACTTCCTGTAGAGCTCTCTCGCAAAGCAAAAAATAAGGCGGCCGCTTTACGAAATGTACTTCGTGAAAGCGACAGCCCTTTTTATATTCTGTCTCATCAATGCTGTCTTTTGTACGGATTAAGTTTATTCCTGGCCACTCAGAAATTTTTCAATGTTGGCAACTGCTTCTTCCTCATCTTTTCCATCTGCAATTACCGTTACTTCTTCGCCACTGTCAAGTCCTAAGCTCATCATGCCCATAATGCTCTTTGCGTTTACCTTTTTTCCTTCAGATTCAATGTAAACGCTGCTTTCATGCTGGCTGGCTACCTGCACTAAAACCGCAACAGGTCTTGCTTCAAGACCATTCTTCAACTGAATTTTCATAGATTTTTTTAACATAACATCCTCCTCTTTCATTAAGCTCTGATTTGACCTGCAATCTCACTCAACTTCCTAAGTCTATGATTAACACCAGATTTTCCAACTGGTGGATTTAGCAAATCCCCCAACTCCTGCAGTGTGGCCTCCGGATATTCCAGACGCAGCTCTGCGATTTCACGAAGCCCCTGTGGCAGCTGGGCAAACCCGACTTCTTCCTGTATCAGCATGATATCCTGAATCTGTTTCGAAGCAGCGCTTACTGTCTTGGCAATATTAGCTGTTTCGCAGTTTACCTTCCGGTTTACCGAATTCCTCATTTCCTTTAAAATCCGGAAATTCTCAAAATTCATAAGGGATACATGAGCACCCATGATATTCAGAAGATCACAAATTGCAGACCCGTCTTTCAGATACACCACATGATATTTTTTACGTTCCACAATCTTTGCTTCTATTTCAAATTCATTGATCATTTGCTGCAAAAACAACGCCTGCTCTTCCGTCTGACAGTCAAATTCCAGATGATAACTTTTTTCCGGGTCGCTCATAGAACCCACACATAGATATGCTGCTCTGAGAAATGCTCTTTTGCAAATATGCTCTTTATATACATCCGGATTTCGCCAATTCATCTCATGAAACGGGAATTTTTGAGGAATTACGAGCATTGTTTTTTGAATATCACTATTAATACTAATATTTTTTTTACATAATGTAAAGACCTTTTGTAGGACAAACTCGTTGTCTGCGTTAAAACAAATTGTTGTTTTATCCTCTTCTTCCAGTATTTTCTCTCCGCAAAACATGAAAAACGCTGCCAATTCCGCATAGGCGCATGGCTTGCCACCATCAAATATCTTTCGCAGTTCTTCCTTCACATCGCTCGAAAATGACAACTCATTTCCCTCCTACATAGATATGTTTTCTCCTGCATGACAGATCCCTGCCTTTAAAGCCCTACATCCCTATGTGTTAATTTTATACTGTAATTTCCCTGATCTTTTAATCTTTCGTATAGGGCATTTGCCAGTGTTACACTTCTGTGTTTTCCTCCGGTACATCCAATCCCGATTACCAGCTGGTATTTTCCTTCTTTGATATAATTGGGAATCAGAAAAAGCATCATATCTGTAAGCTTGTCCATAAACTGATGAGCCTCCGGAAAGCCCATCACATAATCCTGTACTTCCTTATCATTTCCTGTATGATTTTTCAATTCATCAATATAAAAAGGATTTGGAAGGAATCGAACATCAAATACCAGATCTGCATCCGCAGGGATGCCATTTTTAAATCCAAAGGAAACCACATTGATCATAAGACTATTATATTCCTCATTCCTTACAAAAATGCGGTCAATCTCCTCTTTTAACTCCCTGGTTAATAAATTCGACGTATCAATAACGTAATCGGCTCTCTTACGTATGGTTCGAAGGATTTCTTTTTCGATACGAATTCCCTCTTCCACTCTTTTTCCATCCAGCGCCAGCGGATGCATTCGCCTGCTTTCCTTATATCTCTTAAGCAGTACTTTCTCACTGCAGTCCATAAAGAGAATCTCAAATACATAACCTTTCTTCCGAAGATTCTCCAAAGCATCTTCTACTTCACCGAATTTCTGATCCGATCGAATATCCAGTCCCAATGCCACCTTGGATACTTCTGCTCCCGGCATGGACACCAGCTCTACAAATTTATCCAGCAAAGATACCGGCAGATTATCCACACAATAAAATCCTACATCTTCCAATAATTTGAGTGCAGTTCTTTTTCCTCCACCGCTCATGCCGGTCACAACCACGAATCTCATATCAGAAATCTCCCAATTTGATCACTTCAGGCTCCAGATTCACCTGAAACTTCTCTGCTACCTTTTTCTGTACATCCAACATCAACTGATGTATCTCAGAAGCTGTTGCATTACCCCTGTTGATCACGAATCCGCAATGCTTTTCCGACACCTGCGCATCTCCCACCCGGTATCCCCTGAGGCCTGCGTCCATGATCAGTTTCCCTGCATAGTACCCTTCCGGACGTTTGAAAGTACTTCCTGCACTGGGGAACTCCAAGGGCTGTTTTTCTCTTCTCTTTTCAGAAAGCTCACTTACCGTTTTCCGAATTTCTTCCTTATCTCCCGGTACTAATTCAAACCCAATCTCCGTGGCAATCATATGATTCTTTTTCAGAATGCTGCTTCGGTAGGTAAACTGCGCCTGCTCATTACCCAGATAAACCGGATTTCCTTTTGCATCCAATCCTTTGATGTAGGTTACCACCTGGCTCATTTCTCCGCCATAAGCGCCTGCATTCATCATCACACCGCCACCTACTGATCCGGGAATGCCGGAGGCAAATTCCAGTCCCTTTAGCCCATGCTCCATAGCAGTATATGCCACCTTGGAAAGCATGGCACCGGCCTGGGCAGTGATTCTGTTCCCATCTACTGTGATCTGGTCAAATCCCGCACCCAGATGCAGGATGACGCCATCATAACCTTTGTCACTGACTAAAAGATTGCTGCCATTTCCAATCACAAAATAGGGTCTTTTTTCTTCCGAAAACAATTTCAGGATATGCTGCAATTCTTCTGATGTTTTTATATCCAAAAACAGAGCCGCCTTTCCTCCAACACGAAAAGTAGTATGTTTATACATGGGCTCATCTTCGTGAATCTGTTCTACAGGTAAAATATCCCTTAAATCCATATACTACAGATTCCCCTTCCCTGACTAAAATCTCTACACTTACTTATTTATCCAGTACCAGTTTCGCTGCACCATAAATACCGGCATCATTGCCCAATGTAGCCAGAGCAAACTCTGTTTTTCTGCTTCCATGGAATACATATTTTTCATATGCCGGACGGATATACTCAAACAGAACTTCTCCTGCTTTGGAAACACCGCCACCGATAACAAACAGTTCCGGATTTAAAATAGAAGCAATGATGGCAAGACCTTTTCCCAGGATTTCGCCAAACTGCTGTGCAATCTGGATTGCCACCGCATCTCCTGCTTTTACTGCATCAAAAACGGATTTTGCACTGATTTCACTGCTTCGTAAAATCGTATCCTGTGTGGTAGACGCAAGAGTACGATTTGCCAGACGTACAATACCTGTAGCAGAACCATACTGCTCCAGACAGCCATGTTTTCCACAGCCACATGCATCCGGTTCATCATCCATAATATGTATGTGTCCGATCTCACCACCTGCACCGGTACATCCTGTCAAAAGTTTTCCGTCTACAATAACACCGCCACCGATTCCGGTTCCCAGTGTGACAGCAACCAGAGAACGATATCCCTGTCCGCCGCCTTTCCACATCTCACCCAATGCTGCAACATTGGCATCATTTCCTGCATATGCCGAAAGTCCGCAAAGCTGCGACAACGTTTCGGATATATTGAAAACGCCCCATCCAAGGTTTACTGCTTTATATACCACACCATTTCCGTCTACCGGTCCGGGAACGCCGATTCCCACACCAATAATCTCTGCTTTGTCCAGCTTCTTCTGTGCGGCTTTTTCCAGGATGCTTTCAGCTATATCCGGCAGTATTTTTTCACCATTGTTCTCTGTCCGGGTAGGAATCTCCCATTTATCCAAAACTTCTCCATCGGCCTGGAACAATCCCAATTTTACTGTTGTTCCGCCCAAATCTACTCCAAATACATATTTTCCCATTGTTATTCTTCCTCTTCTCTTTTCTGTGCAAGATTTCTCTGTACTCGGTTGTATAACTCCTGAGCGGCATTATAACCCATCTTTTTCTGTCTGTGATTAACAGCTGCTGCTTCACAGATAATGGATAAATTTCGGCCCGGTCTGATCGGAATACTGTGACATACAATCTTATTCCCAAGATATTCTGTATATTCTTCCTGTAATCCCAGACGGTCATATTCTTTATCTTTGTCCCACTCTTCCAGACGGATTACCAGGTCAATATTCTGTGTTTCTCTGACACAGGCAACACCGAAAAGTGTTTTTACATCGATGATACCAATACCACGTAATTCAATAAAATGTTTTGTAATATCCGGTGCGGTACCAATTAAAGTATCATCACTTACTTTTCGAAGTTCTACCACATCATCGGTCACCAGACGGTGTCCACGTTTGATCAGTTCCAGTGCAGCTTCGGATTTACCAATGCCGCTTTCACCTGTGATCAGTACACCTTCGCCATAGACATCAACCAATACTCCATGAACAGAAATGCAGGGCGCCAGTTTTACATTTAGCCAACGGATGATTTCTGCTTTAAAAGAGGAGGTTGCTTTCTGTGTTTTAAATACCGGAACACCTTTCTTTTCTGCTTCTGCCAGGAACAACTCATCCGGTTCCAGATTACGACAGAAAATGAATCCCGGACAGTCCTCATGAATCAGTTCCGGATAGATTTCCTGTTTTCTTTCCACTGTCATCTGCATCATATAGCTGTACTCTACAAAACCCAAAATCTGTAAACGGGTGGATTCATAATGCTCCATATACCCGGCCAGCTGTAATGCGGGTCTGTTAATATCCGGCTGTATTACTTTAATGTGCTTAATATCAATATCCGGAGTGAGATTTTCCAATTTCATTTTATCTACTACTTTTGCTAAACCAATACTTGCCATACCTGTCTCCTTTTGCAACCTCTGCCTGTTTTTATGAAATATTCTGCTTATATTTAAGCCTGTTTTCAGAATACCCTATTTATTCTAACATAACACACAAAAAAATAACATAGTCATACCGTTTCGTTATTATGAAAAAACCGGTAAATGCTTTCTGCAACCTGTTCCGGAATCTCAGGAATCTCTGCAAGGCGTGAAACAGGTGCCGCTTTGATTTCATCAATGGATTTAAAACTGCGCATAAGCGCTTTTCTCCTGGCTGCTCCGATTCCCGGTATATCATCCAGAACGGATTTCACCTGGCTCTTACTGCGCAGAGAACGATGATATTCAATCGCAAAACGATGGGCCTCATCCTGAATGCGGGTGATCAGTTTAAATCCTTCCGAACTGCGGTCGATGGGAATCTCTTCATTGTGGAAATACAGCCCCCTGGTTCTATGGTTATCGTCTTTCACCATTCCGCACACCGGAATCGAAAGCCCAAGTTCTTCCAGTACTTCCAGGGCGATATTTACCTGTCCTTTTCCACCATCCATCAAAAGCAGATCCGGGAATTTCGTAAATGCCCCATAGGAGGTATCCATATCTTTTGCCTGCATCTCGTCCGCCTCTTCCATTCCATGCAGGAATCTTCGTGACAGCACCTCTCTCATACAGGCATAATCATCCGGACCGGAAACTGTTTTAATCCGGAATTTTCTGTAATCACTTTTTTTGGCCTTCCCTTTTTCAAAAACCACCATGGAACCTACCTTTTCAAAGCCGCTGATATTGGAGATATCAAAAGCTTCCATACGGACGATCTGCTCCATCCCCAGTAGTGCAGCAATCTCTTTTACTGCACCAATCGTCCGGCCTTCTTCCCGTTTCATCTTCTCTTTGTCTTTGGAAAGAATCAGTGCGGCATTTTGTTCTGCCAGTTCCACCAGTTTCTCTTTGGTTCCTTTTTTAGGCACCCGGATATAAAGCCTGCTGCCCCGCTTGCTGCTAAGCCACTGTTCCAGCGTATCCTGTCCTTCTATCTCCTCCTGAATCATCAGTTCTTTGGGCAAAAATGGTGTTCCACCGTAAAACTGTTCGATAAAGTTCTGTAGCACCTCACTTCTTTCCAGACCTGACACATTTGTCATATAGTAATGTTCTCTCCCGATCAGCTTTCCACCTCTCACAAAAAACACCTGGACAACTGCATCTGTTTCGTCCATAGCCAGGGCTATTACATCTTTATCCTCTCCATCACTGTCTGTGATTTTCTGTTTCTGGGAAACACTTTTTACACTCTGATAAAGATCGCGGTACCGTATCGCTTCTTCGAACTGAAGATTTTCGGATGCTTCCATCATCTTCGCTTCCAGATCCTTTAAAAGCATTTTATAATTTCCGTTTAAGAACTCCAGCGCCTGGTCCACCTGACTGCGGTACTGCTCTTCGGAAATATATCCCTGGCAGGGAGCACTGCACTGTCCTATATGATAGTTCAGACATGGTCTGTCCTGCCCGATGTCTCTGGGCAGAACTCTGTTGCAGGTTCGCAGTTTGAATAATTTATTTAAAAGCTCTATGGTATCTTTTACTGCTGCCGCACTGGTATACGGTCCAAAGTAACGGGATCTATCCTTTTTCATCTCTCTGGAAAACAAAATGCGGGGATATTTTTCTGCTACCGTCACTTTTATAAATGGATACGTTTTGTCATCCTTCAACAAAGTATTGTATTTCGGACTGTTTTCTTTGATCAGGTTATTTTCCAGAACCAGTGCCTCCAGCTCTGAATCGGTAACAATATATTCAAAGCGTGCAATCTGGGTAACCATTTTTTCAATCTGCGGTCCTCTTCCGTGGATTTTCCGGAAATAGGATCTCACCCGGTTATGTAAGTTGATGGCTTTTCCAACATACAATATGGTATCCTTATCGTCCCGCATAATATATACGCCGGGCTTTCCCGGCAGTTTTTTCAGTTCTTCTTCAAAATCGAACATGAAATCCCCCTGTTA
This sequence comes from Lachnospiraceae bacterium, assembly GCA_051880335.1. Lineage (GTDB taxonomy): Bacteria > Bacillota > Clostridia > Lachnospirales > Lachnospiraceae > 1XD8-76. The sequence goes on along the minus strand of JBJENT010000074.1, from coordinate 5,309 downwards.
AGTTTTTAAAAAATTCGTCGCAAGGTGCATATGCTAAAAAGGGACCGTTGTTTCTAACGGTCCCTATATCTGATGTTTATTCTTCTGCCATAGAATCCTTTTCTTCTTCTGCTGACTCAGAAGGTGTTTCCCGTCCTGTTTCCTGAGCAGCTTCCTGGCCTGTTTCCTGCTGCTCTTCCGGTATAATATCCACCTGTTCCGGATTCTGCTGTTCCGGACCAGCCTGCACCGGGCTTTCCTGCTGCATATTACCCTGTACTCGGTTTTCCACCTCTGTATAAGGAACAAAAGAGGAATCTGCCTGTTTCATGACTACCTCTTTCGGTACGCCGGAAAACTGGCCTACATTTCCCTGATATCTTCCGTCCTGATAAGGATTACCCTGTGGAATCCACTGTCCTCCCACCTGCTGTGCCGGTGGCTGTTGATATGGTGCCTGCTGCGGTGGCATCTGCTGATACGGCGCCTGCTGCGGCGGCATCTGCTGATATGGTGCCTGCTGCGGCGGCATCTGCTGATACGGTGCCTGCTGCGGCGGCATCGGTTGCTGCGGTATCTGCTGTACCGGCTTTTCCTCCGGTTTCTCTTCCGGCTCAGGCAGTCCCTTTTCAGCTCGATATATCTTCATAAACTCTTTTCCTGTAATCGTTTCTTTTTCGATCAGGAACTCAGCCAGCTTATCCATCAGGCTTCTGTTTTCTTTCAAAAGTCTCTTTGCTTCTTTATAGCTGTCCTTTAAGATCTTCATGACTTCTGTATCGATGTCCGCTGCTGTTTCATCACTACAGTTCATAACAGTTCTGCCATCCAGATATTTGCTTTCCACAGACTCTAATCCGATCAGGCCGAACTTTTTACTCATACCAAACTGGGTCACCATAGATCTGGCAATATTGGTTGCTTTTTCGATATCGTTGGATGCGCCTGTTGTAACCGTATCAAAGACGATTTCTTCTGCAGCACGTCCGGCAAGCAAACCAACCAGCATATCACGAAGCTCTGCTTCTGTATTCAAAAATTTCTCTTCTTCCGGTACCTGCATCACATATCCCAGCGCACCCATGGTACGGGGTACAATGGTGATTTTCTGTACCGGTTCTGAATTTTTCTGTAATGCGGCTACCAGAGCATGGCCTACTTCATGGTAAGAAACGATTCTGCGTTCCTCTTTGCTCATGATCCGGTCTTTCTTCTCTTTTCCTACCAGAACCTGCTCTACTGCATCAAACAGATCTTTCTGGCTGACACAGCGGCGTCCAAATTTCACTGCATTGATGGCTGCTTCATTGATCATATTTGCAAGATCAGAACCTACCGCACCGCTTGTTGCAAGTGCAATTTCATGCAGGTCAACGGTTTCATCCATCAAAACATCTTTTGCATGTACCTTTAGAATCTCTTCACGGCCTTTCAGGTCCGGTTTATCCACTATAATTCGTCTGTCAAATCGTCCCGGTCTTAAAAGTGCTTTATCCAGAATTTCCGGTCTGTTGGTTGCCGCAAGGATGATAATACCTTTTTTCCCGTCAAAACCATCCATTTCCGAAAGGAGCTGATTCAGGGTCTGCTCTCTTTCCTCATTTCCACCACCGTACTTTGAGTCACGGCTGCGGCCAATCGCATCGATTTCATCGATAAAAACAATACAGGGTGCATTCTTTTCTGCTTCCTTAAACAAGTCTCTTACTCTGGAAGCACCTACACCTACATAAAGCTCAATAAAATCGGAACCGGCTAACGAGAAGAACGGAACACCGGCTTCTCCCGCTACCGCCTTAGCAAGTAAGGTCTTACCTGTTCCGGGAGGTCCTACCAGCAGAGCTCCCTTCGGAAGCTTTGCACCGATCTGGGAATATTTCCCCGGATTATGCAGAAAGTCTACCACTTCTACCAGAGATTCTTTTGCCTCATCTTCACCTGCCACATCACGGAATGTGACACCGGTCTCCTTCTGGACATACACCTTGGCATTGCTCTTTCCAACGCCCATAACTCCGCCGCCTTTTGACATTTTGCGGAACAAAAAGCTAAGCAAAAACCACATGAGGGCAATAGGAAGCACAACTGTAACAAGTATGGAAATGATACTGTCAATCAGCGTCGTGGTCTGTCCTTTGATCTCTACATTATGCTCCAGAAGTCTTGCAGTCAGATCAGGGTCTTCAACCCGAATCGTATAATAGGTCTGTGTGGGTAATCCGAACATGGTGTACAAGGTCTGTTGTGTGGCACTTTCAGCACCTTCTCCGCCTTCTCCCACCTTTGGTTTTTCTGTTTTTAACTCAAAGCTAAGTCTGTCTGAACTTTCAATGACACTGGCTACTTTATCCGCCTCAACCAGTTTCACAAATTCACTGTATGGCACCTCACTATTACTTCCACTCAAGGTGTTTACAAAGAGGCTGATACAGAACAGGGAAATAATGGCTGCCAACATCAGAAGAACAATGTTCTGCTTTTTGGGATCCTGATTATTTCTTCCCGGATCCCCCTGTCCGTTTCCATTATTTCCATTGCCGTTATTATAACCATTCCCGTTGTTATAACCGTTTCCGTTGTTATAACCGTTTCCATTATTATAACTATTGCCATTGTTATAACCGTTCCCATTATTATAACTGTTTCCGTTGTTATAACCGTTTCCATTATTATAGCTGTTGCTATTGTTATAATTGTTTCCGTTATCCATTTTATCGGTATGTTCTTAAAAAGAACCTGCTCCTTTCAATACAAATACATTTCCTTCATATTTCATTAGCTTAGATTTTATCGAATTTACTTTTATAAATCAATATTATAATCGTGAAATAATGGACACATGTATTAAAGATTTCTAAAATTTTTCATTGAAATATATAGATTTTTATCTTTTATTCGGTGTATAATATTGAGATTATATTGAGGAGACAAATTAGTCAAATTACAAAAACGAACGTCATTTTTTGGAGGAGAAAAATATGGCAGTAAAGTATGTGTTTGTGACCGGCGGCGTTGTATCCGGTCTTGGAAAGGGAATTACAGCGGCGTCTCTGGGCAGACTGTTAAAAGCCCGCGGATATAAGGTGACCATGCAGAAATTCGATCCTTATATCAATATTGATCCCGGCACCATGAACCCGATTCAGCATGGGGAAGTATTTGTAACAGATGATGGAACAGAAACCGATCTGGATCTGGGCCATTATGAAAGATTTATTGATGAAAGTCTTGGTAAAAACTCGAATGTAACAACCGGCAAAATCTATTGGTCCGTTTTACAGAAAGAACGTCGTGGAGACTATGGTGGAGGGACAGTTCAGGTCATCCCCCACATAACCAATGAGATTAAAAGTCGTTTTTATAGAAACTATACCGACGACGAAACCCGTATCGCAATCATTGAGGTGGGCGGAACCGTTGGCGATATCGAATCCCAGCCTTTCCTGGAGGCCATTCGACAGTTCCAGCATGAAGTAGGTTTCGAGAATGCCATACTGATTCATGTTACCCTGATTCCTTATCTGCGTGCCTCTCAGGAAATGAAAACCAAACCAACTCAGGCCAGCGTAAAAGAGCTTCAGGGAATGGGTATTAAGCCGGATATTATTGTATGCAGAAGCGAATATCCTCTGGATCAAGGTATCAAAGATAAAATTGCCTTGTTCTGTAATGTACCCCAAAGTCACGTACTCCAGAATCTGGATGTGGAATATTTATATGAAGCGCCTCTTGCCATGGAAAAAGAGCGTCTTGCAAATGTAGCCTGCGAATGCTTAAATCTTCCCTGCCCGGAACCGGATCTGACAGACTGGATTTCCATGGTAGAAGATCTTCGTCACCCTACTTCGGATGTTACAGTTGCTTTAGTTGGAAAATATACTGCGCTCCATGATGCTTATATTAGTGTTGTAGAAGCGCTAAAACATGGAGGAATCACAAACCATACCACGGTTCACATCAAATGGGTGGATTCTGAAACCGTTACCCCTGAGAATGTGGAAGAAATCCTTTCCGATGTACAGGGTGTAATTGTACCCGGCGGTTTTGGCGACAGGGGCATTGACGGTATGATTCATTCTATTGAGTATGCCCGTACCAAAAAGATTCCATTCCTTGGACTGTGTCTTGGCATGCAGCTTTCCATCGTTGAATTTGCACGTAACGTGGCAGGTCTTCACGGTGCCCATAGTATTGAACTGGATCCTAATACACCTCATCCGGTTATCGCGTTATTACCGGACCAGCAGGGTGTAGAAGATATCGGTGGTACCTTGAGACTCGGTTCCTGTCCTTGTGTTCTTATGGACAATACAAAAGCCAAGGAACTGTATGGTACGGATTTAATCCACGAAAGACACAGACATCGTTATGAAGTAAATAACGATTACCGTGCTGCTCTTTCTGCCAAAGGTATGACGCTGTCCGGCTTGTCCCCGGATGGACGAATTGTGGAAATGATAGAGATTCCGGAGCATCCATTCTTTGTAGCCACCCAGGCTCATCCGGAATTAAAATCAAGACCCAACAGACCACATCCTTTATTTAAAGGATTTATTGCTGCGGCTCTACAGTATAAATAGTGGAAACATGCGCATCAGGCGCATATGAAAAATGCCTCGGACTATTCCCTGTTGGAATAATGCCGGGGCATTTATTTTTCATATCAATTATACATCTGTTACTTTATCCTACTAAGAGCATATATCTCATCCAGAATTACCTGTAATGCATTTTCAAATCCATCCACTAATTCCACATTCTTCTGACTTTCTTCATAGGTACTAACAGTACTTGCACTGATCTCCTGTGTCGATGCAGATAACGTAGTAACATTTTCGGAAATAACTTTATTTGCACTTGTGAGCTGCTGAATTTTCCGTTCTATTTCTTCCATATCGGTAATTACTTTCTCAACCATTTCTTTAATATGATTGAATTCCCTGTTTGCAATTTCTGCCAAAGATGTTTGTTTTGCAGAAAGATCAACACTTTCCTCAACTTTGTCCACAACGTGCTGGGAATCTTTTGTAAGTTCATCCAAAATTGTAGAAATCTTTTCTGTGGATTCCTTTGTCTGATCTGCCAGATTACGGATTTCATCAGCTACCACAGCAAAACCACGTCCAGCCTCTCCTGCCCTTGCAGCTTCAATGCTGGCATTTAAGGCAAGCAGATTCGTCTGGCTTGAAATGCTCAAAATAATAGAAATTATATCCCGCACTTCCTTTGTCATGCCCTGGAGTTTTTCTGCTGAATCTTTCATTTCCTTACCGGATACAATTGCCACCTCTACCTGATCAAGGAGCGTCCTCATGGCCTCTGTACCACTA
>JBJENT010000073.1:0-19338 GCA_051880335.1 Lachnospiraceae bacterium | reverse complement strand
TGTATATCATGATGGTTATTCAGATATTAAATATGAAAAGTCTGTTAAATCTGGAACTACTCATGAAGTTTTAGATTATACAGATATTACCCAATTTACAAATAGACCAGGATACGAATACCAAGGATGGGCTACTTCCCTTAAGAAAGCGGAGGATGGTGTGATAGAGTATCATCCGGGCGATTCTATTCCTATTATGTCCACCCATGTGATTCATTTATATGCTGTTTGGTCAGAAAATCCAGTTTATAAAGTCACCTTTAAACTGGATGGTGGAAAAGTAGACGGAAAGACAGATGATGTTGTTAAAACTGTTGTTAAAGGGGAATATGTAACACCACCTACACCGGGTAAAGATTCCGATAGCAAATATAGTTACAGATTCACAGGCTGGGATAAAGACGTTGTTAACCCTGTAAATGCAGATGCAACATATACAGCACAATGGGAGAAAACACCTATCGATTACAATATAACATATAATTTAGATGGTGGTTCTTTGAATGCTGGCGAATCAAATCCGACCAAATATAATGTTGAAACAGACACATTTACCTTAAAGAACCCAGTTAAGACCGGTTATGATTTTGCAGGTTGGACCAGCGAAAACGATACAACGAAGGAGACAACAGTAAGTGTTGAAAAAGGTACAACAGGTGATCTTAAGTTTACAGCTCATTGGACACCAAAGTCCTATACCATTACTTATGTATATAATGGTGGTACAGAGGTTCAAGGCGACAGCTTTAATGGTTATGGTGGTGCAGTAAAGAACGATACTGGATTAGTATTTACCAGATCGTATGGTGATGCTATGCCGGCATTCCCAACAGGACTTAGTCTGGAAAAAGCATCTGTTCAGCCAAAGGATTATACATTTGATGGTTGGGATAATGATTATGAAACAAAGATTTCTGGAACTGTTCCGGCAGAAAATGTTACTTTTACTGCACAGTATTCCGAAACAGATAGAAGCTATAATGTAACAGCAATTGTACATAACGGAACAATTAGTAACGATTCAGCAACAGGACTCTGGAATTTTATCTGGGGAAATAATGTGACAGTAAGCTATGAACCGTATGAAGGTTATGAATTGTCCAGTGTAAAAGTAACCAAAGGCGATGGCGAAGAAGAAGAAGTATATGCAAACGATATTTTTAAACGATACAAGGATAGCTATTCAATAAATAGTCTTGATGCGGATTATACAATCGAAGTAACTTACACAAAGATTCAGTACAAGGTTACCTTTGACTTGAATGGTGGAAAAGTTGGAGATAGCACAGATAATATAGAACAGACGGTAGGCTGGGGCGAAAAAGCAACAGCACCGGCACCATTAAAAGAAGAGGATGCAGGATACACTTATAAACTTGCCGGCTGGAAGAATGGCGAGGTAGTTTATTCAGGAGATACAATTAATAATACAGAAGTGAAAGCGAACGTCACTTATGTGGCACAGTGGACACCTGTAGCAAAAGAATTCAAAATTAGCTATAACGGATTAGAGGGTGCTTCTGTGAGTGGTAATCCAACTACTTATAAAATAGTATCCGCTGATATTAAGTTGAATAATCCAAGTAAGACAGGATATACCTTTGTCGGATGGGATGATGATGCTACAGAAGCAGAAGAAAAACTTAAAGAGTCTGATGTGGCGATTCAAAGTGGCAGCACAGGAGATAAGTCCTTTACAGCAATATGGAAGAAGAATGCATCCACATTGCAACTTAATCCAAACGGTGGTGAATTTGCCGAAGGTACAAAAACAGAATATGATGGAGTATATGGTGATACTTTAAACAATATCCCTACTCCTACCCGAGTTGGTTATACCTTTGACGGTTGGACAAAGAGCGTTGACTTCTATGGCACGTTGGAAAATGGTGTTTATACATTTGGTGCAACAGATGGTGCAGTGGATGTTCTGACTGCAAACTGGAAGAATATTGAATATACCATTACTTTCAAGAATGTTTATACTGATGGTCAGGGTAATGTAGATGTAGTCGTTGCAACAAATCATGAGGGAACATACCACTATGGGGATCCCGTTATTAGACCAACAAAAGAACAGGAGCCTACAAGAAGATCTACAGCTACCGAGAATTATACTTTTGCTGGTTGGGCAGCACAGGAAAACGGTACTGTATTAGAAAACATTCCTGACGTAACTGAAGATGCTATTTACTATGCAGTTTATAAAGCATCACCACGATATGTAGGCTATACAGTTCAGTATTATCTGCAAACAGAGCGAAACAATACGGACAAAGAAACATATGAATATGTTAAAGCTGATGATGTAGTTGTAGCTTATGATGCTACGAATAACACAGCACAGGCCGGCAGTTCTCTTGCAACAGATAAACTTGCAGAATATGCTAAAAAAACCTATGCAGGATATGCATATGATTCTACTATGACAGTGAATCAGGGATTTTCAACGAATGATGATACCAATATCGTAAAACTGTATTACAACCTGGTAGACTACAAGGTAGTTCTTGATGCAAATGGTGGTACAGTTCAGTTATCAGAGACAGAACAGAAAGCATATAATGATGCAAAAGTTTATTATGAAGTTGATGAAAATGGTACAACATCTGAACTGATTTACACAGTAAAATCCGAAAACTTTAATCTTCCTGTAGAGCCATCTATCAGCAATATGGGACAGACGTTCCTTGGATGGCAACAGGTTGATGCACAAGGTGTGTGGGAAGCTATTGTGGCACTCTTTACACCTAAGGCAGAAGTAGTAACCATTACTGTTGATGCTGATAATTCACTAGTTATGACTTATAAGGCAAACTGGAAAGGTAACACAGGTACAAGTTTATATGTACTTTTGCCTGGTCATGAATTAGGAAAGGATATCAACGAAGTAACAGCAAAAGAACGTTCCGGAAGAAAGAATTTCTCTTCCAATTATTACACTGCAAAACTTGGTACAGTTGATGTGGCAAGTAATTTAACAGATACTTTTAAGGGCGCATATTATGAAAGACAGCCGGATGGTGATTTTGGAACAAGCGTAGAAGCTTATATGAGCGGCCATCAGTATCAGAATAGTTCCAATCTGGATGGGACAACATTAAAAGTAAATGATTACAAAGGATATTCTTATACAGCAGATATCAACAGTGTTGACTGGTATGTAGTAAAAGATTCCTCTACTTCCAATACTCCAAACTGGCACGTAGATGGTCTGCCAAATTGGGAAAAAGGAGCTGCTGTAAATTATACTCTTGCTATTGATTTAAATGATTCTGATAATTATGAGGCAAGTGTAGAAGGTGAAGTATATGCGACAAAGAATGGTAATCCTGTAAATTCAACTAATACAACTTATACAGTAGAAGATACGGTTATCATTACCAATCCTACCAGACCTGGTTATACATTTGAAGGCTGGAAAGCATATTATACAAATGGTGGTGCACAGTATAAAAATTACGATGGAAAAGTAGCGGCAGCTTCCGTAAGTAAAGGTACAACAGGCAACCTGACTTTTGTAGCTCAGTGGAAAGCTGATGAATACACTATCAAATACCAGACTTATAACAATGCAACATCAGCCTTTATTAACGACAATTTAGCTACAAAGAGTTTCAATGTAGAAAATGTGGCAGATATATCCTTTGCAGTTATTGCACCTGCATATGATGGATTAGCATTTAAAGGCTGGTATACTGAAGGTGGGGATTTACTGACAACTGAAACGGAAATTCCGACTACATCAGTACTTAAGCAAGCTGATCCGGAATTGAAAGGAGCATATCAGAACGCAACAGTTGTAGCCAGATACAACGATGCAACAATGACGGTTAGTGCAAAAGATGTGACTAAAGTGTATTCAACCTATTGGATGTCATCTGACGTGAATCCGGTAGCATCTGTAGAAGGAGCAACAATTCAGTTCTTCTCTGAGAAGAAATATTATGATCAGGCAGTTGCCGGTGGCGCGATCGAACATATTCGTAAAGAGGGTAATATGCGCGTTCGTGATGTCGATGAAAGAACAGAATACTTTGTAGCTACAAAAGATGGTTATGAACCGGCATTTGGTAGTGCAGAATTTACCATTACAAAGAGACCTCTTGTTCTTCAGGCAAACTCTGCTACAAAGAAATATGATGGTAAAATATTATCAGATACAGGATATAAAGTAATAACAGAAACACAGAACATTGATGGTGTAGAGGTGACTGGTCTGGAAATGCCGACATGTCTCGGTGGTGATACCAAGTATAAGATTTCTTTGAATGTCACAACAAATGGAAGCCAGCTATATGGTGGTTCAAGTAAAAATGTGATTGAAACATGGAGCATGACAGTGGACAATGTTTCAAATCGTAACGAAGCTGAAAACTACGAAGTATATCTGTTGCCGGGTACTCTGGAAGTAACAAAAGGTGAAATCGCAATCACAGTAGAGGCTTCTGATGATACCAAAGTTTATGATGGAACAGCGCTTACAGCTAATTCCTATAAAGCATTATCTGAAGAGGATGCTAAGAAACTGTCAGATGCAGGTGACCACATTGTAGTTACAGTAGAAGGCAGTGCAACACTGGTAAGCGACAGCGTAGCTGGAAATAACCAAGTAACAGACGTTAAAGTATACCATGGTGATGGCACAGCTAATGATGTGACAGAAAACTATAATATTAATACACAAGATGGTACATTAACCATTACAGCTAAGCCGATCGTTCTGACAGCAGCAAATGTAAGCAAACAGTACGATGGGAAACCTTTTGATTTAAGTACACTTAGGAATCCGGTATTTACCGTTGCAGATGCAGCAGTAGATGGAGAAGGCAAAGTTGTTATCAGTGATGGACATGCAATTGCAGAAGCTGGTACAACAGGTGTTGTAGGTGACCAGTACGTTGTTCCGGAATCTGTATCCTTGCAGGTAGAGCCAATCGTGGCTGGTGAAGGAAAGACAACTCTGGATGCATCTGGTATTATGATTTATGCTCCAGCGGGCGTGCCAATGCTCCTTGCTGATGATTTGGATGATGTAACAGGTACGATGAATGGCAACTACGAAATTTACTATGCACCTGGTACAGTAAGCATCACAAATGAGAATCCTGTTGAAGTCACTTTAACAGCAGCAAGCGGAACATTCACATATAATGGCTCTACATTTACAATTGATTCCTATGCACGTGCAGCACAGGATGGATTTGAACCTGATTCAGCAATCGACAATTGGACATTTACAGTAGTTGATGGTGATGAGGAATATGAAATTCAGGTAAATACTTCTGCAACAGCTGTTGGAACATATACAGTTCCATTCACTTATGTAAATGCTGATGGTGAAGTAGTAGCAGTAACAGAAGATGATGAAATCAAAGTATACGATGGAGTCATTGGTACAGAAGGAACAAATGATGTTACGAAGTATATTAAAGTGACACTTGTAAATGGTTCTATTCTGATTAACGCAGCACCAGCCCAAGGTGGCGGTGGCGGCGGAAGAAGAGCTGCAGCTGCAACCCAGACAGGTGACGTACTTGGTGCAAGACGTGAAGACGAAGCACTTCTGGAAGAAGGCGAAGTTCTTGGCGCAACCAGAGCACCTAAGACAAGTGATTCTGCAAAAGCGATCCTTTGGATGCTGGTAATGGGAGGCTCCGCACTTGGTGCAGCAGCTATCCTGGCTCAGAGAAAAAAGGAAGAGCAGAAGTAGAATGACAAAGCAGATTTGGTAAAACAAATTTGAAAAGTAAAATAATGAGATAATCATGGAAGATATAAAATCTGAATGAGAGTCTACTGAAATCCCCGCAGGAAACTGCGGGGATTTTTTCCCTCATCCAACTTTTGAAGGAATTCCGGTTTTTACATAATTTTAGAAAATTTCAAAAAAATGTATAAAATCTGCAAAAGATATGGTAACATATACATGATTATTATTTACGCATCCAATCTCAGCAAAAAATTTTTATAAATATTAAAAAAAGCTGAGCCATTTTTACTATAAGCAACGTCTTATTATTATAAAAGCTGAAAAGTAAAATCAAATTTAGGAACGCCCGTTACATCTGAGCCTATTTTGATGAAAAAGTGAGTTGTATTCACTATGGATACTTCTCTGTTTCTTTTCGTCGAAAAGGGCTTTTTTTATGCTCGTATTTGATTTGAAAATAAAATATACTAAACATTAAGGAGAGCGACAAATGAAAAGAAGATTTTGGGAAAACAAAATCGTGAAGAAGGGTATTGTATGGGCAATGTCTTTCATGATGGCATTTTCATCTTTAGGAGGAAGCATAGTTGCCTATGCTGAGGATGGTGTTGAACCAACTGAAGTACAAATTGAAGAGCAATCTGAAGAAAAGGTGACTGCCGAAGAGACAGTTAGTGATGTGGCAGATGCAACAGAGAAAATGGAAGATGTTGTTGAAACACTGAAAGGTTTTGGTGATGTTGCATACACAGAAAAGGTTGCTGCCAGTGAAGAAGACAAGGCAGCGGAAGACCTGAATTCTGCTATTGATGTAATCGAAGATGCTGATTCCAAAATCGATGGCACACATATGGAGCAGAGACCGAAACAGGCAACAGATAAAGAAGGCAATTTGCTTTTTAATGAAGAAGATGGCACGCCTATATATGTGCAGGCAACAGATGAAGAGGGTAATCTTTTGACAGATGAGAAAGGTAATCCTATATATGAGCAGGAGTATGTTCAGGTTCCAAATGAAAGCTCAAGTGATCAGGGATTATTAAATAAAGATGCTGAAGAAAAAATCCCGGTTTATAAACAGCAAGTAGATGAAAACGGGGAACCGGTATTTGATGAAAATGGCAATCCGGTATACGTGCAGGATACCGATGTAAACGGTGATCCGAAAGTAGATGAAAATGGCAATCCGGTATATGTACAGGCAACAGATGAAAACGGTGATCTTGTATTTGAAACTGTTATTAAAGGCCAGGTAGAAGAAAATGCTGAAGAAGCTGGTGCGACAATGAATGATGCTGAAGAACAGATGGGCATCGTTTCTGACCAAAAAGATATTGTAGACGATGCACTTGAAGCAGCAGAGACAGCAGAAGAAAACAATGATTTAACAGGTGCTCAGGATGCATTACAGGATGCTCTTGAAGCACAGGGAAAAGCACAGACTGCTTATGATCAGGCAGCGGCTGATTTAGTTGTAGCTGAAAAGGCATTGGAAGAAGCACAGGCTGCTTATGATGCAGCTAAAGAAATTGGTGGAGATGCTGAAGCAAAAGCGCAGGAAGAATTGAATAAAGCAATTGCACATGCAGAAGAAGCTACAAGACTGGCTAAAGTTGCAAAGGACCGTGTAGATAAGGTCGCAGGTGTGGTTGTTAAAATAGATACGATTGTAAATAATGCAGAAGATAGACTGAAAGAAGAACTTCTCGGTTCTCTGGACGAACAGGGTAAGGAAGTTCGCGAATTGCTTGATTCCATTGAAAAGCTGGAAAGCGATTTTACAAGTGATGAGATGAAAACCGCAATGTCTGGTTTGGCTGATTCTCTGGTAGCACTTGCTGAAAATCTTGCAGAAGCAAAAGCAATGGGTGATTTCCTGAATTATGCAGAGGCACTGGCTAATTTTGCAGAATTGAATGCAAAGTATATTGAAGCGCGTGTTCAGTATGAAGCTGCTATCAAACTTCTGGAAAAGACAGAATTAGTAGATGAAAATGGTGAAGTAAAATCTGATGCACAGGAAATTTTAGATAAAATGAAATCGGATTTAGACTCTTTAGAAGGTTCTTTGAAAGAGCTGGAAGCTTCTAATAAAGATTTAGGCGCAGCATACGAAAGCGAACTTGCATCTGCAAAACTTCAGCTGGCTGTTGCAAAAACAGAGGAAGAAAAAGAAGCAGCTGCAAAGATACTTGCTAATTTGATTATCGGTAAAGAAGTAAATACAGAAGTTGAAAATAAAACTGTTGTATATATGGATCCTGACAGCGAAGATTATGGCAAGTACGGATCTTACGAAGACGCTGATGGAAATAAACTGGGTTATTGGGTTGTTTTAGATAATACAGACAGTGAGAACCCTGTTGTAGTAGATCGTTATACCTATGGTTTCGTTGAAACCGGTGATAATGCAGGAAAACTGGATATTATTACACTGCAGGCAACAGGCTCAAATACTGTTTCTATGAATGGCAAGGATTATCTGGTAAGAGAAAAAGCAGATGGTACTTTGGTTCTGGTAGAAAAAGATAATGAAACTTCTGAGGAGACTCCTGTTAATGTAGTAGAAGGAGAAGATGGAAGTAAAGAATATTATGTATCTACAGAGGTGGGGACATATACAAAGGAAAGTGATATTGTTGGATTTACTGCAAGTAGACAATTTTTAGAGTTTTTAGGCGATAAAAATTTTAAAATTCGTTTAATGAATGGTAAGTGGCAAGTTAAATATGGCTTTTGGTATGATGTACGTAATGATAATGGTGTGTACAAAGTTGATATTCCTTTATTAGGAACTTATGAATTGAATGCATCGTATAAAACATCCTATATTACAATTGACAATCAAGAGTATGATATTAAAGATGTTAAAGACGGACACCTTACTGACGCAAATGGCAAAGTTATATGTGATGTTTCTAATGGAAAGTATTTTGCTCGGGATTACATTGAAATTGTGGAATGTCCAGAAAATGAAAAGACAGTATCCATGTCCAGTGATGCTGCTCATTATCAGGATCTGCAGAGACAATTTGCAGAAGCAGCAGACAAATATCTCAAAGATAAAGCTGAATATGACTATGCAAATGCTGTATATAAATCATATGTAGATGCAATTCAGAAGAAGCAGGATACAAGTTTTGGAGAATTGGATAAACTGATTTCTCTCGATAATATTGAGAATACATTGAAGTTAATCAAAGCAATTGAAAGTGGCGATACTATACAGATAGCGGGAGCACTCATGGATTCCGGAATGGGAATTATTGATGCAGGTAAACTTACAGTTAGCATCATTAAAGAAGCAACGAATAAGGATAGTTATCTGAATAAATATGTTGCTGCATTAAAAGAGGTTGTTAGAACACAGGAAGTATTACAAAATGATTTGAAAGAACAGGCTGGTCTTGTTAAGAATGTAGCAGATGCAATTGTTAACGTAGCAAAAGCAGGAAAGGATATTCCGGCAGATGCAGTTGCTGTATCTATCAATTCTATAAAGACTACACTGGCTACTGGTAAAGTCTGCGTTGAAGGCTCTGCATATGTTTTAGTACGTGCAGCTCAGCTTCTTCAGAATGCGCTGACAGCCAAAGTACAGTCCTTGCAGGCACAGACAGATGCTGCTTATGAAGCTGCTGTCAAAGCTGAAACAGATTTGAAAAACTTAAAGCTTACAACAAAAGCAGGTGACTTATCTGATCTTGAAGCAGAATTAGAGGCTCTTTGGAATAGGTACTATGACCTGAAAGATAATCTGGATGTTTCTGATGGACAATTAAAAGATATTGAAAAAGAAATTGCTGCAATCGAAGAGATTATAGATAATCTTACACCGGAAGAAACCACACAGACTACAACTACAGGTGGAACAGGTAGAGGTCGTCGTGCTGCACAGGGTGATGTCCTCGGTGCAAAACGTGAAGATCTGGCAGTTGTTTCTGAAGAAGGCGATGTACTTGGCGCAACAAGAGCACCTAAGACAAGCGATGCTTCTAAAGCTATCCTTTGGATGCTGGTAATGGGATGCTCCGCAATTGGCGCAGCAGCTGTTATGGCTCAGAGAAAAAAAGAAGAAATGTAATAGTAATGAATCGCATTAAATAAAGATCATTAAATAAAGATATGTAATGATGCGTGAAACTGATATTATCCCCGCAGGAAACTGCGGGGATTTTCATATAATAGGATTCTGCAAAATCACCAAATTCAAAGGGTGAAAATTGTGCAACAAAAAGACAAAGAATATATTGCAACGATAATGCCTCTGTGATATGATTCTTGTTACAAAGCATATTAGTTTTCATATCTTTGCCCGTCTGGGCTTCTGAATTCTTAAGCTGCAAAGCAGCAATCTGAAAATCTATGCTTTTAAATTCCAATTTACAAAATTAAGAGCAGGAGATTTTCACGGAAGCTCCTGCGGGAAGGAGAAACGTTTGTGTACGTATGAAAAACTGCAAATTTGGGATTCTTTCATGTTTGGAAAGGTGATGGAGAATCCGGAAAACTGTGAAGCGTTGTTGGAGGCACTTTTGCTGGAAGAGATAGAAGTGATTGACTGCCCACAACGGGAGAAATTCATTCAGATGAAAAAAGATGGGAAATTCGTCCAGCTCGATTTACACGTGAAAGATTCCAGGAGCCGGATTTTTGATGCGGAGATGCAAAATAAGTCAAAAAATCCGGAGAAACAAGAGGAATTACCAAAACGTAGCAGGTATTACCACAGCATGGTGGATTGTAACGAGACATCAGCCGGAACTGCGTATCTGGATTTGAGTGAGGTGTATGTCCTTTTCATCTGCACATTTGATCCGTTTGAGAAAGGTTTGTATAAGTACACTTTTCAAAAAACCTGTATCGAAGATGGGAAGATAACACTGGATGATAAGGCAACCACCATCTTTTTCAATGCGACTGCTGATTATGATGATATACCGGAAAAGACAAGGAATCTTTTTCGTTACATCATGACAGAGGAAGCAACTGACGAGATAACCACACGACTGAAAGAAAGTGTTGAGGAAGCAAGAAAGCGTGAAGATTGGGGGAATGAATATATGTTGACTGTAATGCATGATACTGAAGTATGGAATGATGGGAAGGCTGAAGGACGCGTAGAGGGACGCGTGGAAGGGCGTGCTGAAGGGCGCGAGGAAATGCGTGCGGAGTTGCAGCCTGAGATTGATGCATTGAAAGCACTTCTTTTAGCTAATAACATTCCATTACCGAAGAAATAATAATTATAGCCAATAATATTGCATTTGCGCAGAGCGAGTAATTAAATCGATATTTTCCATACGAATAAGATGTAAATAAAAAGTGGCGTGGAATTCCGCGCCACTTTTTATGTTGACCTATTTTGCAAAATCATCAAAAACAGAATATGAAAATAGGTTATTGACCATAGGCGATAAAAATTATATAATAATTTATGCAATGCATAAAGAGGTGAGCTATGGAAGCAAGAGAAGAATTGAGAAAATTAAGAGAAAGTACCGGTATGAATAGGAAAGAATTTTGTGAGTACTTTGATATTCCTTATATGACAGAAACAGATTGGGAATTGGGAAATAGAAGGGTTCCGCAGTACCTTTTGCGATTGATGGCATAAAGGTTGAAATGGAAGGGTTGTCTGATAAAAGAAATAAGGATGACAAGGGTGATAAAATAACAAAAAGATAATGTATTGGTAATTGTGGAACAGCCTGATGCACAATTTGCAGGAGAAATACTATGGCAGAAAATGCGGAATTAATGACAGTAGATAATATATGTAATCGAGTATACATCATAAGAGGACAGCAGGTTATGCTGGATTATGATTTGGCTGAGATTTATGGGTATGAAGTGAAGCGTTTGAATGAGCAGGTAAAACGTAATATCGCAAGGTTTCCAGAAGATTTTATGTTTCAACTGACAAATGATGAGATTCCGGAAGATTTTTCAAAGTCGCAAATTGCGACTTTGAATGAAAAGGGAGATAAAAGAGGCACCAATATCAAGAAAATGCCATATGCTTTTACTGAGCAAGGAATATACATGCTCGCAACTGTTTTGAAAGGAAAACTTGCAGAACAGCAAAGTATTTTCATTATGCGCACGTTTCGTGAGATGCGTCACTATATAAAACAAAATCAACAGTTTGTTACACAGGCAGAGATGCGACTTGTTACGACAAAAGTATCGGAAATATCCGTGCAGGTTGCAGGTGTTATAGATTGGAAGAATAAAGCTGAGGATAGATTTGATATTATTCAAAGAAGTATAGATACTTTAAATGAAAACTTTGTCACGGATAAGGATTTCAAAAATTTTGTTATCTATAAAGGACAGAAGTTTGAAGCAGATGCGGCATACATAGACATATATCAGCAGGCAAAAAAGAGTATTTATGTAGTGGATGATTATGTGAATACAAAGACTTTACAGCTATTATCGCAGAAGCAAGCCGGTGTAGAAGTGGTTCTATTTACAGAAAACGGTCATGGGAAAAGAGGATTTTTGACGACAGCGGTAGTAAATGACTTTATACAAGAATATCCTCCACTCAGAATTAAACCTAATGCAGATTGCCATGACAGATTGATAGTTCTGGATTATGGTTTGCCTACAGAGCAAGCATATCATTGTGGTGCATCCAGTAAGGATGCAGGGAAAAAGCTATGTGCCATAAATGTAATATTAGAAACAAGTATGATTCATCCGGTAATAGATAAATTGCTATTAGCTCAGGACAAACAGATATAGTCATTCTTGTGTGTGATGTCCGTAGTCGGTAGGATTCAGAATCCTGAATTGATAATAATAAAAACATCGATATCAATGGGGAGATTTCGGATGCAAGAATCAAAGTATTAAAAGCTTTTTTGTGCTGCCAATAACATACCAATACCGGATGATAAGAAAATAACAGAATAGAAAGAATTGTAAAATTGATCATGAAACTTTCAGAAAGGATCTATGCCTTTATTCCAAGGCATATCAAAAACAAAACCGTTGTAAAAGCCTTTGAACTGTTGCGTAAGCTTCAGAAGCTTTTCCACAGAAACTATTCGGCCCATATTGCAGGAAATGAGGAGGCTTTTGCGACTCATTTGGATGAGATAAAAAGATGCGGTGGATATATAGAGAACCAAAACAGTTATAGAGATATGTTGTTTGGCAAAACCACAATGCAGTATTCAGGGTGTGAAATATTTGCAACCTATAATGCCATCTACAGTCTGATGGACAAGCATATCATGTCTTTGGCGCAGATGATTGCTGAGTTCGAAAAGGACGGAATGGTCCTCTCCGGCAAATTTGGGACAGCACCTAAAGCAACCAGAGATTTTTTGGAAAAGCACGGGTTTCAGACAGAGTTTGTGACCGATGAAACGCTGTTTGAGGACGTGGCCAGACGCTACAAAAGTCTGATCCTGACCATGTATAATGACAGAAACGATATCCGAGGGGAAGTGCATACCATTCATATTTCCAAAGAAAAGCAGCAGTATACGGGCCATAATGTATATTGTGATGGAAGGGTCATTGGGCCTTGTGACTCAATCAAAGAATTGCTGAGTCGGATAAATGGTGGGAAAGCAAAGGGGATTGCTATGATAGGAATAAAATCCCCACCGATTCCTACGTATTCAGGCATCTGAGCCAGTAGGAAACAGGTGGGGGTTATGCTTTCTTATTATATCTTATATCGCCAGATAGCATTAAGCCTCCGGCAAATAGCCGATTTTTTATGCTTCGTGTAACTCCGGAATCTTATCAAGCAGTTCTGCATGATGAACCAGCTCATTTTTACCTTTCTCATTTAATCCAAGATATGTGGAAGTGAGATCCGCATATTTTTTCTGGGATTTTTTATCCATTGCATCAAAGCTTTCTTTGGATTTGAAGCTTTTAAAAAGGTCAAGATATGCAGAAATCCGGGCATTGGAACTTACCTCGCCGGCACTTAAATCCACATACATCAGCTCGATTGGTGTGGTTCCCAGTGCTTTTGCGAAGATACCGATTTTAGAGTACTGGAGATCAACCTGTCCTTTTTCGATTCTGGTAATGGAAGAACGATTGGTATAACCACATAAATCAGCCAGTTCTCCCTGAGACATGTTCTGTTTTTCACGAAGGTATTTTATGTTTTGATAGATTAGTGTCATGGTGTCACCTCGTTTGAATAGTATGGTTAATAGTTGTATTGGTACTGCATATAGAATAACATGAATCTGTCCGCTTTACAATCGGGAAAGGCGTATGTTGGAAAAGAATGTTATAAAAGAATGTTATAAAACAACCCCTTATTTCACAATCGTAAGCGGATCCTTCTCCGCATAGGCCATGATATTGGAACTGGATTTGTAATAGGTAAAGTTGTGGGTATGATTTTCCGGTATCGAAATATATTCGGTCGGGGTCATACCGGTGATTTCCTTGAATACCCGGTGGAATGTCCGGACATTCTGGAATCCGCAGCTGTACGCTATCTGGGTGATGGTAGAATCCGAATGGATCAGCAGCTCCGATGCCTGTGTAATGCGGATGATATTGAGGTATTTTACAAACCCGATGCCGATTAGCTGTTTAAACACTTTTGAAAAATGGCTGGGAGAAAAGTGCATCATTTCCGCCGCTTTTTCCAGAGTGATGCTGCTGTCTGCATGATCTTCCATATAAGAAAGAAGATTCTGAAAATCAGAGAGCATGGAAATGCGACGGTTCTGCATCTGTCCGGGCTCCTGGTTTACCGGCATGACCCGTAAAAGCCGGAACCAGAAATCATGGAGTGCAGCGCGTACCAGTTCCTGATAATACTCTTTACGACCGGAAAGCTCCTCATCAATAGTCTTTTCCAAAGTAAGCAGAAGGCTGTCCAGACCGCTTTCCTGCATCTCTTTTGCAGTAAGGACCGGCTTGGAAAAATAGTGATACTGGTAGTGGTTGCTGATCAGACCTGTGTCGAAAATGATAAAATCCAGCACAGAACCTTTACTGTAGGAATTGCTGTAATGAATATCGCCGGTATCGCAAATGACCAGATCACCTTCCTTTGCGGTAAAGGAATGATTGGTGACCTGCATTTTGATAGAACCTTTTTTGATATATAACAGCTCAATCTCCCGATGCCAGTGTGCAATGAAACTGATATTCTCATATTCTTTATGCCATACCATAAAATCTGATGTATAATTTCGAACCTCATGAAACGCTCTCATAGCATAACCTCATTTCTGAACTGATATTCCAGCCATCATAAACATTACAAACAACATAAATAATACAGACATTTTTTGCTACAAAACAGTTTATTTTCTCTGAAATCAAAGGACAAAACCGATAAAACAAATTATTTTAAATGGGAAAGGATGTATTTTTCCAACAAAATAATAAGAGAAAATGTTTGATTCGTCCTTGAATTCGGCGGGTTAAATAAAAAATGCATATAAAAACAGGCAAAAAACCAAGATTTATGGTAATTATACCCTAAGGTTTTCATCTGGTCTACAAAAACCACAAAAAATGTCTATATAATAATATAAAAGTGCTTACCTATTGCCTGAGAATATTGTATAATTAACCTAATCGCTGGGGCAGAATATCCCCGGCAAAGCAGAAAAATATTATTTTTATAGTGGAGGTAAATGTATCATGGCAAAGAACAGATTTGTAGGCGAATACCCAGCAATTGGTATCAGACCGACTATCGATGGTCGTCGTGGACCACTGAAAGTAAGAGAATCCCTTGAAGATCAGACAATGGGTATGGCTAAATCAGCTGCTAAATTATTACAAGAAAATATCAAATATTCAAACGGTGAACCTGTTAAGGTTGTTATCGCTGATACAACAATCGGACGTGTTGCTGAATCTGCAGCATGTGCTGAAAAATTCAAAAAAGAAGGCGTTGCCATTACAATCACAGTTACTCCTTGCTGGTGCTATGGTTCCGAAACAATGGATATGGATCCTGACACAATCAAAGCTGTTTGGGGTATGAACGCTACAGAAAGACCAGGTGCTGTTTATCTGGCATCCGTACTTGCTACACATGCACAGAAAGGTCTTCCGGCTTTCGGTATCTATGGTAAAGATGTAAAAGAAGCTACTGATATGGAAATTCCTGCTGACGTAAAGGAAAAACTGCTTCGTTTTGCTCGTGCAGCAGTTGCAGCAGCTACTATGAAAGGTAAATCTTACCTTCAGATCGGTTCTCAGTGTATGGGTATCGGCGGTTCCATCATCGATCAGGCATTCATGGAAGAATATCTTGGACTCCGTGTTGAATCTGTTGATGAAGTTGAAATCCTCAGAAGAATCGATGAACATATCTACAATGAAGAAGAATATCAGGCAT
Source organism: Lachnospiraceae bacterium (assembly GCA_051880335.1). Classification (GTDB taxonomy): domain Bacteria; phylum Bacillota; class Clostridia; order Lachnospirales; family Lachnospiraceae; genus 1XD8-76. The sequence goes on along the minus strand of JBJENT010000073.1, from coordinate 3,271 downwards.
GCCTGAAATGGATTAAAGAAAACTGCAAAGAAGGTCTTGATAAGAACCCAGATTTCGTTAAGGGTTCTGATGAAAAGAAAGAAAAAGATTGGGAATTCATCGCTAAGATGTCCGTAATCGTGAAAGACCTGTATCAGGGTAATCCAAATCTTCCGGAAGGTTGTGAAGAAGAAGCTGTTGGACACAACGCAATCGTTGGTGGTTTCCAGGGACAGAGACAGTGGACAGACTACAAACCAAACGCTGACTTTACAGAAGCTATCATGAATACATCCTTCGACTGGACTGGCGCAAGAGAACCAATGGTACTTGCTACAGAGAACGATACATTAAATGGTATCTCCATGCTGTTCATGGAACTGCTTACCAATAGAGCTCAGATGTTCGCAGACGTTCGTACCTGCTGGAACGGTGAATCTATTAAGAGAGTAACAGGTTATGACATCGAAGGTCATGCAAAAGATGCTAACGGTATCATCCACCTGATCAACTCCGGTGCCTGCTGTCTGGATGCTTCCGGCGTATGTACAGAAGATGGTAAACCGGTCATGAAAGAATGGTTCAATGTAACAGAAGACGATATCAAAGCTATGATGGATGCTACAGAATGGTGTTCAGCTGATTATGGTTACTTCAGAGGCGGCGGATTCTCCTCCAGATTTGAAACAAAGACAGAAATGCCTGCAACTATGATCAGATTAAACCTTGTAAAAGGTCTTGGCCCTGTACTTCAGATCGTTGAAGGCTGGACAGTAGCACTTCCTGAAAAAGTTTCTGATACACTTTGGAAGAGAACAGACTACACATGGCCATGTACATGGTTTACACCAAGAGTAGATGGAAAAGCAGGTGGTGCTTTTGAAGATGCTTACTCTGTTATGAATAACTGGGGAGCTAACCACGGTGCAATCTCTTATGGTCACATCGGTGCTGACCTGATTACACTTGCTTCTATTCTTAGAATTCCTGTATGTATGCACAACGTACCTGAAAAAGATATCTACAGACCGGCAGCTTGGAATGCATTCGGTATGGATAAAGAAGGTGCAGATTACAGAGCATGTGCTGCATATGGTCCTATGTATAAGAGAACTCGCTAATTGCGCAAGAAGAGTGAAATGTTTGGGGAGCAGGTCTTGCCTGCTTCCCAAATTTTAGTCTTGAGAAGGAGAAAAAGATATATGAGCAAAAAACGTGTATTGGCATTTGACTACGGTGCATCTTCCGGTAGAGCAATCATTGGTACCTATGATGGCGAAAAGATCACTTTGGAAGAAGTTCATCGTTTTTCCAACGACCCGGTTATGATTGGGAATACCATGTACTGGGATACATTAAGACTGTTTTTTGAAATGAAACAGGGTATGGTGAAAGCAAAACTGGCAGGTGGTTTTGACAGTATCGGTATCGATACCTGGGGTGTTGATTTTGGTATGCTGGATAAAAGAGGTATGCTGGTAGAAACTCCTATTCATTACAGAGATGCCAGAACAGTTGGCCGTATTGAAAAAAGCTTTGAACTGATGCCACGTGAAGAGATTTATAAAATCACAGGCCTTCAGTTTAATGAATTTAACACATTATTCCAGCTTTTGGCACTTGTTCAGGATCGTCCGGAAGTACTGGAAAAAGTAGATAAAATTCTTCTGACTCCGGACCTTTTTGCATATTTCCTGACAGGAGAAATGAATGCAGAACTGTCTATCGCTTCTACTACACAGCTGATGGATGCCAGAACAGGACAGTGGTCTGAAGAGATTCTGGATGCTATGGGTATTCCGAAACACATCCTTCCAAAGATCGTTCCCTGCGGTACAAAAGCCGGTAAGGTTACAGACGCCATCAAAGAAGAACTTGGTCTGGAAGGTGACATCGATGTGATCGCAGTAGCAGGACATGATACCCAGAGTGCTCTGATTGCTGTGCCTACCCAGGAAAAAGATTTCATCTTTATGAGCTGTGGAACATGGTCTTTATTTGGTACAGAATTGGATGAGCCATTGATCAATGAAACATCTTCCAAACTGGATATTACAAATGAATCCGGTTATGGCGGAAAGATTTCCTTCCTGAAAAACATCATCGGTCTTTGGATGATTCAGGAGAGCAGACGTCAGTGGATCCGTGAAGGAAAAGAATACAGCTTTGGTGAACTGGAAAAGATGGCTTCTGAAGCAGAAGGCCTGAAATGCTTTGTAGATGTGGATGATCCCAGATTCAATCCATCCGGAAATATGCCAAGAAGAATTCGCGAATACTGCGAACAGACCGGACAGTATGTACCTCAGACAGTGGGTGAGATCGTACGTTGTATCAACCAGTCACTGGCTATGAAATACAGAAATACCATTGAAAAGATTGAAGAATGTACCGGTAAAAACTATGACAAGATTTACATGGTAGGTGGTGGTATCCAGAGTAAGATGCTTTGCCAGTTAACATCCAATGCATGTAAACGCGAAGTATCCGCCGGTCCGATCGAAGCTACTGTATATGGCAATATCGCACTGCAGCTGATGGTATCCGGAGAAATCAAAGATATCAATGAAGCCAGAAAAGTCATTGCAAATTCAGAGCCGATTGCAGAATATCAGCCACAGGATGCTGAGGCTTGGGAAGCTGCATACCAGACCTATCTGGATGTGATTCAGAAAGCGAAGAAGTAATCGCCATACAAGAATCTGGAAGGCATAGAAATAAACAAACTATTATACCGAATGAATAGCCGGAAATGTTATTCATTCGGTATTTTTATGTCGCCGATGACACCCTTTATAGTGTATACTATTTATATGCGTGCAGGAAGCAGGCGACATTTGTTTTTGACACGCTTATGAAGAAACAAATGATTCTGTAATACAGAATGAGAACACAGAAACATGCAGATGGAGAACTTAAATGTACAAGGTATTATTTGTTGATGATGAAATTTTAACCAGACAATCGATCAGCCGCAACACCCCCTGGGAAGAAGCCGGGTTTACCCTGGTAGGAGCAGCGGAAAATGGAAAGCAGGCCATAGAAATGGTGGAGGAGAAACTGCCGGATCTTGTTCTGACGGATATCTGTATGCCGATTATGGATGGCATTGGGCTGGCATCTTACATCCATGAAAAGCATCCGGAGATCAAAGTGGTGATTCTCAGCGGGTATGATGATTTTGACTATGCAAAAAGTGCCCTGAAATATGAAGTGATTGACTATATTTTGAAACCTATCACCTCCTTTGAACTGAAAGAGGAACTGGAAAAAATCAGGGAAAAAATGGATG
>JBJENT010000072.1:0-3675 GCA_051880335.1 Lachnospiraceae bacterium | reverse complement strand
ACAGGAAGCCCCCACTTCAAAATCCAGGATTTAAGTGGTGGGAGCATGTCACGATAAAATAGGTCGAAATTGAAATAAGACAGTCGAATCATGAAAATAAAACAGTCGAATCATAAAAATAAAACAGTTGAATCATAAAAATGAAGCAGTCGAATCTTAAAAACTAAATAGACAAATTGCAGAGAAAAAAGTAGGACGGTAGCATGCCGGTGCGCATGCTATTTGCCTGCTTTTTTTATCGGAAAAAGTATATGAAAAAGAGGGAAAGTGCTATGTATGATATTGTGATTATTGGTGCAGGAGTGAGCGGATGTGCCATTGCCAGAGAACTTTCCAGATACCGGGCCAAAGTACTTGTGGTGGAAAAAGAGGAAGATGTGTGCTGCGGTACCTCCAAAGCCAACAGTGCCATAGTGCATGCAGGTTTTGATGCAGCCACCGGTTCACTCATGGCAAAAATGAATGTGGAGGGAAACCGGCTGATGGAGCAGCTGTCCATAGATCTGGACTTCCCTTTCCGAAGAAACGGTTCTCTGGTTGTCTGTACCAACGAGGAAGATTTGCCCGGTCTGCAAGAGCTATACGATCGGGGGATTGCCAATGGGGTGCCGGAGCTTAGAACACTAAATAAAAAAGAGGTTCATGAAATGGAACCCAATCTGTCAGATAAGGTGGTGGGAGCATTATATGCACCTACCGGTGGCATTGTATGTCCCTTTGGGCTGACCATTGCACTGGCGGAAAATGCCAATGTAAATGGGGTGGAATTCCGGTTTCAGACGAAGGTGGAAGGAATAAAAAAGAAGATGTCATCCTTTGTACTTCACACCAATCAGGGGGATATCAAGACCAGATATGTGGTAAATGCTGCAGGGGTGTATGCGGATGTAATCCACAACATGGTCAGTAAGAACAAAATTACCATTGCCCCAAGACGCGGCGATTATTGTCTTCTGGATAAAAATGTAGGCGGTTATGTGGACAAAACCATTTTTCCACAGCCTACGAAAATGGGAAAAGGAGTACTGGTTTCACCGACCATTCACGGAAATCTGATCGTGGGTCCAACTGCCATTGATATAGAAGACAAAGAGGGAACAGGTACCACCCGGGAAGGACTGGATGATTTGATTGCAAAAGCAAGTGCCACCTTAAAAGATCTGCCAATCCGTCAGGTGATTACCTCTTTTGCAGGCTTGCGTGCCCATGAAGCCGGGCATGAATTTATCATTGGAGAGGCTACAGATGTAAAGCGGTTCATTGACTGTGCCGGTATCGAATCCCCGGGGCTTTCCAGTGCACCGGCCATCGGTGTTATGGTGGCAGATCTTTTGAAGAAAAAAATGCATCTGGAGCCCAAGGCAGATTTTGTCCGAACCCGAAAGGGTGTGCTTCATCCGGAGACATTGTCCTTTGATGAGAGAAATGCGCTGATCAGGGAAAATCCGGCCTATGGCAATGTTATCTGCCGATGTGAGTCTGTAACAGAGGGCGAGATTCTGGATGCCATTCACAGACCTCTTGGGGCAAAATCCCTGGATGGCATAAAAAGGCGTACCAGAGCAGGAATGGGAAGATGCCAGGCTGGCTTTTGCAGCCCGAGAGTTATGGAGATTCTGGAAAGAGAATTACATACGGATATGGAACAGATTACAAAGTCAGGCGGGGTATCGACTATTGTGGTCGGTAGAAGCAAAAAAGTAGATAGCATAGAAGACGAAGCCAGCGTGGAAGACAGAAGTAATGAAAGAAAAAAGAGGATCAGTAGGAGGGAAAAGCATGCAAACATATGATTTAGTTGTTGTAGGCGGTGGCCCTGCCGGACTGAGTGCAGCGGTTTCTGCCAGAAAAGAAGGGGTAGAGAGTATTCTGATTCTGGAAAGAGACAGAGAATTAGGCGGCATTTTAAATCAGTGTATTCATAATGGCTTCGGACTTCATACCTTTCGGGAAGAATTGACCGGACCGGAATATGCAGAAAGGTATATTTCCCAGGTGACGGAACTGGGGATTCCCTTTAAATGCAATACCATGGTTATGGATATCAGCAGAGAAAAAGTGGTGACAGCAATGAACCGGGAAGACGGAATGTTTCTCATTCAGGCAAAGGCCATTGTACTGGCCATGGGCTGCCGGGAGAGAGCCAGAGGAGCACTGAATATTCCGGGTTACAGACCTGCCGGTATTTTCTCAGCTGGGACAGCGCAGAGGCTGGTCAATATGGAAGGCTACATGCCCGGCAGGGAAGTGGTGATCCTGGGCTCCGGCGATATCGGATTGATCATGGCCAGACGGTTAACGCTGGAAGGGGCAAAAGTAAAGGTTGTGGCAGAGCTTCTGCCTTATTCCGGCGGACTGAAAAGAAATATTGTACAGTGTCTGAATGATTATGATATTCCGCTGAAACTCAGCCATACCGTTGTAGATATTAAGGGAAAAGAACGGGTAGAAGGTATTACTCTGGCTCAGGTGGATGAGAAAAGTAAGCCAATCCCCGGTACAGAAGAAGAATACAGCTGTGATACGCTACTCCTTTCCTGCGGACTGATTCCGGAAAACGAATTATCCCGGAAAATGGGTGTAAAAATGAATCCGGTCACATCAGGGGCAGTGGTCAATGAAAGTCTGGAAACCAGTATACCGGGAGTATACGCCTGCGGAAATGTACTTCATGTACATGATCTGGTGGATTATGTATCCGAAGAAGCAACCAGAGCAGGTATGAATGCAGCCAGGTTTGTTTTGAAGAAAAAAGAAGGAGAAGAAAAAGAAGTACAAAAAGAGGAAAAGACAGTACAACAAGATGAAGTGGAAACCGAGATTAACATCATGGCATCTGGCGGTGTCAGATATACGATCCCCAATACCGTTTGTGTGGAGCGGATGGAAAAACTTTTGACTGTCAGATTCCGTGTGGACAATGTATATAAGGATTCCTGGATCAACGTTTATTATCAAGGTAAAAGATTGATTCATTGGAAAAAACAGATTATGGCCCCCGGGGAGATGGAGCAGGTGATCTTGAAAAAGGAAGACCTGGAACAGAAAACAAATGCAAGGACGATAATCATCAAGATTGAAAAAGAGTAGCATAGGCAGAAAGGATGGAGGAAGAAATGGATAAAAAAGAACTGATATGCATCGGCTGTCCCATGGGCTGCTCTATTACAGTAACAATGGAAAAGGGAAACATCGTAGACATTCAGGGTTATACCTGCCCGAAAGGGAAAGCTTATGCAGAAAAGGAAGTGACCAATCCCACCAGAATCGTTACGTCGACTGTAACAGTATCAGGTGGTGAAAGAAAGTATACTTCGGTAAAAACAAAAGAAGATATTCCCAAAGATCAGATTTTTTCGGTTATGAGAGAAATCAATCAGATTCGTGCCGAGGCACCAATTGCCATGGGAGAAGTACTCCTGGAAGATGTAGCGGGAACCGGTGTAGACATTGTTGCCACAAAAGCAGTGCTGCCAAAAAGGGTATGAGAAAGTTATCGATATTGAAAAGTGGGTGTCAACCGTTTTTGAAAAAGGTGTCAATCTTTTTTGATAAAAGTTTATGTCAACCGTTTTTGAAAAAAGTCTATTGACAAAGGAAGTTGTCTTTGGTAAGATAGGTCTTGCGTTGAGAAAACGCAAGACATGCGCGAGTGGCTCAGTTGGTGGAGCACGA